>JAJPXI010000065.1 GCA_021205585.1 Oscillospiraceae bacterium | reverse complement strand
TTTGTCGCAAAATTTCTCGCCATCCGCTCTTGCCGATTGAATCAGTCCTTCCTTATCTCCCGTATCTCCGGGTCAGCTCCAGAATTTTTTCGGCCAGCGCCCCGGTCAGCGCGCCCGGCGCCATGCGCCAGCGCCAGTTCCCCGCGCCGGTGCCCGGCGTGTTGAAGCGGCCCTCGGCCCCCAGGCCCAGGTAGTCCTGCATCTGGGCGATAAACAGGTCGGCCACCGAGCCCATGCCCCCCCGGAGAAGGCCCCAGGCATAGCCCTCTTTCTCATTCAGCCCCAGGTACCGGTGGGCACACGCCAGAACCTCCGGCGGTGAGCGCTCCAGCCATTGAATTAAGGTTTCGTTGTCATGGGTGCCGGTGTAGCACACGCACCGGCGGGGGTAGCGGTGGGGCAGGTAGTCGCTGTGCTCCTGCGGGTCAAAGGCAAACTCCAGCACCTTCATGCCGGGGAAGCCGGACTGCTCCAACAGCCGCCGCACCGGGTCGGTCAGGTAGCCCAGATCCTCCGCGATAAAGCCCCCCTCCGAAAACCAGGCGCGCAAAACCTGGATGAAGGCGGAGCCGGGGCCCCTGACCCAGTGGCCCTGCCGGGCGTCAGGCGCCCCATAGGGTACCGCCCAAAAGCTCTCAAAGCCCCGGAAGTGATCCAGGCGCACCATGTCGTAGAGCCGGAAGGCCCCGTCCGCCCGGCGCAGCCACCAACCGAAGCCGTCGGCCTCCAGCCGATCCCAGCGGTACAGGGGGTTGCCCCACAGCTGGCCCGCCTGGTTGAAGGCATCCGGAGGCACCCCGGCCACCTCGATGGGGACGTGGTTCTCATCCAGAAGGAACCACTCCGGCCCGGCCCACACGTCGGCGGAGTCCAGGGCCACATAGATGGGCAAATCCCCGATGATGCCCACCTGGCGTTCGGCGGCATAGGCGCGCAGGGCGTCCCACTGGCGGAAAAAGAGGAACTGGAGGTACTGGAAAAATTCCACGTCCTCTTTCAGTTCCTTCGTCCAGCGGCGGCAGGCTCCCGGCCGGCGCAGGCGGATCTCCTCCGGCCACTGCCACCAGGGGGCCATGTCAAAATGGCGTTTCAGGGCCATGAACAAAGCATAGTCGGGCAGCCAGGCGGCGTTGGCGCGGCGAAATTCCTCCAGTGCCGCCCCGTCCCGGCCCAGGCCCCGGCGGGCGGCTTTTTTCAGCAGGGGGAAGCGGTTTTGATAAATTTTTCCGTAGTCCACCCGCTCCGGATCCTCTCCCCAGTCCGGCCCTTCAGCCTCCTGCCGGGTCAGCAGCCCGTCCTGAATCAGCTCCTCCAGGTCGATATAATAGGGGTTTCCCGCAAAGGTGGAAAAGCTCTGATAGGGGGAGTCCCCATAGCCCGTCGGCCCCACGGGCAGCACCTGCCACCAGCGCTGCCCCGCCGCGGCCAGGAAGTCCACAAATTCCCTGGCCGCAGCGCCCAGGGCCCCGACGCCGTACCGGGAGGGCAGGGCCGAAACCGGCAGCAGGATGCCGCCGCTTCGCTTCCACTCCATATCTGTCACCCTTTCTGTCTATTTTCTATCCTTTCACAGCCCCGGCGGCCACGCCTTTGATAATATACTTCTGGCAGGAGAGGTAAAAGACCACCACCGGGAAAATGCTCAGCACAATCAGCGCCATCACCGCCCCCAGGTCCACCGCGCCGTAGCTGCCCTGGAGATACTGGATGTGGATGGGAATCGTCATATACTTCGTTCTGTCCAGCGTCAGGTAGGGCAGCAGATAGTCGTTCCAAATCCACATGATCTCCAGGATGCCCACGGAAATCATGGTGGGCCGCAGCATGGGCAGCACCACCCGGAAAAAGGTGCCCGCGCTGCCGCAGCCGTCCAGGGCCGCCGCCTCCTCCACCTCTGTGGGGAGAGCCCGGATAAACCCGGTAAACAGGAAGCTGGCCAGCCCCGCCCCGAAGCCCAGGTAAACCACCGGGATGGTCCAGGGGGTGTTCAGCCCCAGGCTGTCCGCCGTTTTGGACAGGGTGAACATGACCATTTGAAAGGGCACCACCATGGAGAACAGCAGCAGGGCGTACACCGCCCGGCACAGCCGGCTGTCTACCCGCACCAGATACCAGGCGGCCATGGAGGTGCACAGCAGAATCAGGGCCGTGGACAGCAGGGTGATGAGCAGGCTGTACGCCGCCGAGCGCAGGAAGGGGTAACTGCCAAAGGTCAACCCCTTCAGGTAGTTGGCCCAGCCCGCGAAGCTCTCCCCCGACGGCCAGGCGAAGGGGGCGGTTTTCACGGCGCTGTTGGTTTTGAAGGAGTTCATCACCACAATCAGGATGGGCAGCACATAGACCGCCGCGGCCGCGCCCAGCGCCGCCGCCAGCCCCCGCCGGAACCGGCGGGTTTTCCCCGCCCTCATGCCCGCGCCTCCCTGGAGCGGGTGGCCCGCAGCTGCAGCGCCGACAGGGCCGCCACCAGCAGGAAGAACAGCACAGCCTTGGCCTGGGCCACCCCCCGGGCGGAGGCGCTCTGGCCATAGAAGGTGTTGTAGATGTTCAGGGCCAGCATCTCGGTGGTTTTGATTACGCTGCCGTCGGCCTGGAAGGCGTAGGGCTGCCCCCCGGTCAGGGCCAGATTCTGGTCGAATAGCTTAAAGCCGTTGGTCAAAGTCAGGAAAAAGCACACGGCGATGGCACCGGTCATGTTGGGGATGGTCACATGAATCAGCGTCCCCCAGCGCCCCGCCCCGTCCATCCTGGCGGCCTCCAGCGTCTCCTCCGGGATGGCCTGCAACCCGGCGATATAGATAATCATCATATAGCCAACCTGCTGCCAGCACATCAGGACGACCAGCCCCCAGAACCCGTACCGGCTGTCCAGCAGGATGGAGGTGCCGAAGCGGGAGAGCACCCCGTCGAAGATAACGCTCCACAGATAGCCCAGCACGATGCCCCCGATTAAATTGGGCAGGAAGAACACCGTGCGGAACAGCCCGGTTCCCCGCAGGCCCTGGGTCAGGGCCCAGGCCGCCGCAAAAGCCAGCAGGTTAATCAGCACCAGGGACACCGCCGTATACAGCGCGGTGAACCAGAAGGCGTGGAGAAACCCCGCGTCCCGCACGGCCTGCGCATAGTTGCCCAGCCCCACCCAGGCGGCGTTTCCCGTGGTGGTAAACCGGCACAGGGACAGATACAGCCCCCGCAAAAAGGGCCACACAAAGCCCACGGCGAAGGCCGCCAGGGTGGGCAGCAGAAAAAGGGGAAACCCCCTGGCCACCGACCGCCGCAGCAGCCCGCCGCGCCCCGCGCCGTCGGGCCGGATTTGTTCAGGCATACCCATATTCGGCCCCATCAGCTGTTGGCGGCGGCGTACTGGCTGGCCCAGCCGGAGACAAAGGCGGTTTCCACCGTGTCCCACGGCCCGCCGGCGTCGTACTGGTTCATGGCCGAGACCAGGCCGGCGCGCCAGGCGTCCACATTGGGTGTGTACTGGAACATCCAGTCCACATTGTAGCGCCCCTGCGCCAGGTAGTCCTCGGCGTTTTCCAGAAAGACGTTCCCGCTCTCGGCGGCGTCCTCATAGGGGATGGCACCGAACTGCTCGGCCATGACGGCGGTGCCCTCCGGGGAGGTCACCATCCAGTCCATAAAGTCCAGGGTGGCCTGGATGCTGGCCGGGGAGGCGTCTGCGTTGACCGCCCAGCAGTTTTCCGTGCCGGAGCAGAGCCCGGCGTTTTCCTCCCCGTCCACGCCGCAGTAAATAGGAATCATGGCCAGCTCCTCGTCCGAGTAGACCTGGCTCAGGGCCGCGTACTCCCAGCTGCCGTTTTGGTAAAAGACGGCCTGGCCCTTCAAAAATTCATCCTGGGCGTCGTACCCGCCGGTGGCCAGGGTGGCGGGGTCATAGGCGCAGTCGGTGAGATACAGATCCCACACGGCCTTGAAATTGTCCAGGTAGGCCCCGGTCAGCCGGGCGGGGGCCTGGGTCCAGCCGTCCTGCGCCGACTCGTAGTACAGGGGCAGATTGGCCAGGTGGCCGGTGAAGCGCCAGGAGGAGCTGTCGTCCATGCCGGAGGAGGTAAAGGCGTCGAAGCCCAGCCGGTCCGCACGGGCGTGGATGTCATCGGCCACGGCCTTCAGGCTCTGGAAATCGGTGATGTCCTCCAGCGTATACCCGGCCTGTCCCAGCAGGGCGCGGTTGACAATCAGCCCATAGCTCTCGTAGCAGTAGCCGATGGAGCAGACCCTGCCCTCGGAATCGGTCAGGTTAAAGGTGTCGGTGGTCAGGCGGCGATAAACCGGCGTGTCCCGCAGGTCATAGCAGTGGCTCCCCCAGGTCTCCACCGCCCCGGCGCTGCCCACCACGAACAGGGTGGGGGCAGCCGACTTGTCCATCTCCGCCGTCAGGGTTTCGTTGTAACTCCCGGCGGCGGCGGTGACCACCTTGACGGCCACGCCGGTCTGCCGGGTATAGGTTTTGGCAATCTGTTGCAGGGCGGCGTCGGCCTCCGGCTTGAAGTTCAGCCAGTAAACCGAGCCCTCCCCGCTCTCGCCGCCGCCGCACCCGCCCAGCAGCGCCGGCAGCAGGCACAGAGCGGGCGCAAGGGCCATGGCCCGTTTCCATCCTCTCATGCGCATCCCTCTCTCCCTCGCCCCGAAGGGCGGAGGCTTTGATTTTCTTTCTCTGCTATTTTGCGCAGTTGGGGACAAAGAAACCTATCAAATTATTCCATTTTTATCAAATTTGATTTCCTCCATTTCTCTGCCCTATTATATCGAACCCCCCGCAAAAAAACAACCCCATATTCGAGGCTTCGGTAGAATGTGTGGAAGAATTAAGACAATAGGGATCCTCTAATAACTAGGGAAGGACTGATTAAATCGGCAAGAGCGGATGGCGAGAAATTTTGCGAC
>JAJPXI010000191.1 GCA_021205585.1 Oscillospiraceae bacterium | reverse complement strand
AAAACCTTCCCTGGGAAAGTGTAATTCATCTCATAAATGGCCGCGCGCGGCCGGGTGCATTATGAACATACAAGCCATTTTACCAATGTGGCGATTTGAGATGAATATATTTTTGCTTGTCTTGACCTGTGCCGGCGGTACTGATTGAAGTAGTTCCTTATCAACGTTAAACCAAGGCTTCATCCGGATTTTACGACCCACTCATATGCCCGAAGAGCCAAATAAAGGTTGCAATTTTTGAATTTTTATCAAAGGCACGGTTTTTCTTGCTTTTCTCCCCCCGGCATGGTAGAATAGCCATGTCAAGAACGCTGACCGGGAAGGTGCCGCAATCCGCTCTGTGCGGTGTTGCCGTAAACCTGGCCGGGAAGCGGACACTCGATTCTGACGCCAAAGCGGCTGCTGCGGCGGAAGGCGGCGCGGCATGGCCCGAGGGGGGAATGTCGCCGGGATACATCGCCTTTCTTCCGCGCGGCCATGCGGCGGAGGAAAGGCATTTGCTATTTTATACTGAAATCTGATTCAAACAAGGGAAGCACTGATTAAATGCGCCTGCGGCGGCTGGCGGAACTTTTCCGCCAAAAGTGCGTTGCAAAAGTTTGAAATACATCCAGTATTCCTGCACTTTTGCGCCTTCTTTTGTCGCAAAATTTCTCGCCATCCGCTCTTGCCGATTTAATCAGTCCTTCCCAAGACATGAAAAATAGCTTGTTTGAATAGCCGTCGCAACGGCGTAGATTTCGTATGAGATGCCTTTTGAAAGCACAGCTTTCAAAATCAGGCTGGGCACCAGCCATATTCTTCATAAAAAGATGAAATCTTTTTATGAAGAATCCGTATTAGACGCTTCAAAAGTTCAGATTAAAATGTTTCATTTTAATCTGAAAGAAGTATTAAGGAGGAACCTATCATGGAAAACAGCATCGCTTTAATGGCCATCGTAGTGGAAAACCCCGACTCCGTGGCCCGGCTCAACCAGCTGCTCCACGACTACTCGGCCTACATCCTGGGCCGGATGGGAATCCCCTGCCAGGAGCGGGGGCTGAACTTGATCAGCGTCGCCCTGAGCGCCCCCGGCGACGTCATCTCCGCCCTGTCGGGCAAACTGGGCCAACTGCCCGACGTGACGGCCAAGGTCATCTACGCCAGGACATGAAAACCCTGCTGGACCGCCTGAGCGCCGGGGAGGCCCTGACCGGGCAGGAGTGGCGGGCCCTGCTGGGCAGCCGCCGTGCGCCGGGGATAACCCAGGAGCTGTTCCGGCGGGCCGTGGCCGTGCGGCAGGAGCACTTCGGCAGGGCGGTGTACCTGCGGGGCCTGATTGAGTTCACCAACTGCTGCAAAAACGACTGTTACTACTGCGGCATCCGCAGAAGCAACGCTGCCGCCCAGCGCTACCGTCTGACGGAGGCGGAGATTTTCTCCTGCTGCCAGCAGGGATATGCGTTGGGCTACCGCACCTTTGTCCTCCAGGGGGGCGAGGATCCCCTGTGGACCCGGGAGCGGGTCTGCGCCCTGGTGTCCCAGATTAAGGAGCGCTGGCCCGACTGCGCCGTCACCCTGTCCATCGGGGAGTGGCCCAGAGAATCCTACCGGGCCTTCGCCCGGGCGGGGGCCGACCGCTACCTCCTGCGGCACGAGACGGCCTGCGCCGCCCACTACCGCCGGCTGCACCCGCCGGAGCTTTCCCTGCGCCGGCGGATGGCCTGCCTGTGGGACTTGAAAGAGCTGGGCTTTCAGGTGGGCTGCGGCATGATGGTGGGCTCGCCGGGGCAGACCGAGGCGGAGCTGGCGGAGGATTTGCTGTTTTTGCAGTCCTTCCGGCCCCATATGGTGGGCATCGGCCCCTTTATCCCTCAGCATGACACCCCTTTCCGGGACGAGCCGGCCGGAACGTTGGAGCTGACCCTGTTTCTGCTGGGCCTGATTCGCCTGATGCTGCCCCAGGTACTGCTGCCCGCCACCACCGCCCTGGGTAGCATCCATCCCCGGGGCCGGGAGCTGGGCATCCTGGCCGGGGCCAACGTCTGCATGCCCAACCTCTCCCCCGTGGCAGTGCGGGAGAAGTACAGCCTGTACGACAATAAGATATGCACCGGCGACGAGGCGGCGGAGTGCCGCCACTGCCTGTCGGCCCGCATGGCCGCCATCGGCTACGAGACCGTCGTCAGCCGTGGAGACTACCCAAACTTTCAAGGAAGAAAGAAGGACGAGTAAATGTATAACCCCAAATCTATGCACGCGGAGGAATTTATCGACCACCAGGAGATTTTGGACTCCCTCAGCTATGCCGACGAGCACAAGGCCGACCGGGCGCTGATCGACCAGATTTTAGACAAGGCCCGGCTGCGCAAGGGACTGAACCACCGGGAGGCCTCGGTGCTGCTGGCCTGTGAGCTGGAGGACAAGACCCAGGAGCTTTACACCCTGGCCGAGCAGATTAAAAAGGACTTTTACGGCAACCGCATCGTCATGTTCGCCCCCCTGTACCTGTCCAACTACTGCGTCAACGGCTGCCTGTACTGCCCCTATCACGCCAAAAATAAACACATCGCCCGGAAGAAGCTGACCCAGGAGGAGATTCGCGCCGAGGTTATCGCCCTCCAGGACATGGGGCACAAGCGCCTGGCCATCGAGGCCGGGGAGGATCCGGTCCACAACCCCATCGAGTACATCCTGGAGAGCATCCAAACCATCTACTCCGTCCAGCACAAAAACGGCGCCATCCGCCGGGTCAACGTGAACATCGCCGCCACCACGTCGGAGGAGTACAAAATGCTCAAGCAGGCCGGCATCGGCACCTATATCCTCTTCCAGGAGACCTACCACAAGCAGAGCTACCAGCGCCTGCACCCCACCGGCCCCAAGAGCAACTACGCCTACCACACCGAGGCCCACGACCGGGCCATGGCCGCCGGCATCGACGACGTGGGCCTGGGGGTGCTGTTCGGGCTGGAGCTGTACCGCTACGAGTTCGCCGGGCTGCTGATGCACGCAGAGCACCTGGAGGCCGTGTTCGGCGTGGGGCCCCACACCATCTCTGTGCCCCGGGTCTGCCCGGCGGACGACATCGACCCCGGTGAGTTCGACAACGGCATCAGCGACGACATTTTCGCCAAGCTTGTGGCCTGCATCCGGGTGGCCGTGCCCTACACCGGCATGATTGTCTCCACACGGGAGAGCCAAAAGAGCAGGGAACGGGTGCTGCACCTGGGCATCTCCCAGATTTCCGGCGGCTCCCGCACCAGTGTGGGCGGCTACGAGCACGAGGAGCTGCCGGAGGAAAACTCCGCACAGTTCGATGTGTCCGACCGGCGCACCCTGGACCAGGTGGTCAGGTGGCTGATGGACATGGAGTACATCCCCTCCTTCTGCACCGCCTGCTACCGGGAGGGCCGCACCGGAGACCGGTTCATGTCCCTGTGCAAGGCCGGGCAGATTCAAAACTGCTGCCATCCCAACGCCCTGATGACATTAAAGGAATACCTGGTGGACTACGCCTCCCCGGACACCCGCCGGGTAGGCGAGGCGCTGATTCAAAAGGAACTGGTGAACATCCCCAACCAGAAGGTGCGGGACATCGTCCTCCAGCGTCTGGGGCTGATCGAGCAGGGCCAGCGGGATTTCCGCTTTTAATCGGGAGGGGTTTTGATGGATATGAATGCCACCCCCTCGGCCAACCGGCTGCAAATTGCCTTCTTTGGCCGGAGAAACGCGGGAAAGTCCAGCGTTGTCAACGCCTTTACGAGGCAAAGCCTGGCCATCGTCTCCCCGGTGAAGGGCACCACCACCGACCCGGTGACCAAGGCCATGGAGCTGCTGCCCCTTGGCCCGGTGGTCATCATCGACACCCCCGGCATCGACGACGAGGGGGAGCTGGGCCGCCTGCGGGTGGAGCGCACCCGGCGGGTGCTGGACCGGGCGGATTTGGCCATTTTGGTGGTAGACGGCACCCTGGGCAAAAGTCCGGCGGAGCAGGAGCTGACCGGGCAGTTCCGGGCCAGAGGCATCCCCTGGCTGGAGGCGTGGAACAAAGCGGATCTGGTGGAGCAGCCCGGAGCGCTGCCGGAAAACGCCCTGTGGGTGTCCGCCCTGGCGGGGACGGGCATCCACGAGCTGAAGGAGCGGGCTGCCGCCCTGGCCAAACAGGCCGGGCCGGAGCCCCAGCTCATTGGCGACCTACTGTCCCCAGGGGACCGGGTGGTGCTGGTGGTGCCCATCGATTCGGCGGCCCCCAAGGGCCGGCTGATTCTCCCCCAGCAACAGGTCATCCGGGATGTGCTGGACAGCGGGGCCGTCGCCGTCACCGCACGGGAGAGCGAGCTGGCCCAGGCCCTCCGGGCGCTGAACGCCCCGCCCCGCATCGTAGTGACTGACAGCCAGGCCTTTGAACAGGTGTCCAAAATCGTGCCGGAGAGCGTGCCCCTGACCTCCTTTTCCATCCTGATGGCCCGGTACAAGGGCAATCTGGCCGGGGCCGTCTCCGGCGTGGCCGCCCTGAGGGAACTGAAAACCGGCGACCGGGTGCTCATCTCCGAGGGCTGCACCCACCACCGCCAGTGCGACGACATCGGCACCGTCAAATTGCCTCGTTGGATCCGGGCATACACCGGCGCGGAGCCCCAGTTTCAGTGGACCTCCGGCGGGGAGTTCCCGGAGGATTTGACCCCGTTCCGGCTCGTCGTCCACTGCGGCGGTTGCATGCTCAACCAGCGGGAGATGCAAAGCCGCGCCCGCCGGGCCGCCCAGCAGGGCGTCCCCATGACCAACTACGGCCTGCTCATCGCTCAGGCCACCGGCGTTCTCCGCCGCAGTCTGGCCCCCTTTCCCGCGTTTCTCTCTTTGCTATAATACCCTCTTCCGCCAGAATCGGCATATTGTAAGTTTATCACAAAGAAATTTCCCCCGTCAATCCTCCCGGCTCCGAAAAAGCCCCGGAGG
>JAJPXI010000141.1 GCA_021205585.1 Oscillospiraceae bacterium | reverse complement strand
TATCTGGCCCCTATGGGGTAGTGAAATCGAAGATTAAATCAGCGGTTCCTTAACATTTTCAATGAATTTTACGCCAAGGACACCAGCCGTAAAATACGGGCAGTGTTTAAGGCAAAGGGGCAGTCTGGAAAACCGCTCTGCACGAACCCGCCTTATGGCTATGTGAAAGACCCGGAGGACAAAACACGCTGGGTGGTGGATGAAGAAGCCGCCGAGGTGGTGCGTGAAGCCTTCCGGCTGTGTGTATAGGGCTATGGTGTGTCGCAGATAGCAAACGAGCTTACCAAGCGTCACATCATGACTCCGACCGCTCACGCAAAGGCACACGATGTCAATCTGCCGGATAATCGCTCTGTTGCAGACGATTACACATGGAGGGGCAGCACCATTTCGCACTTGCTTTCAAGGCAGGAGTATCTGGGACATACGGTCAACTTCAAGACTTATCGGAAGTCCTACAAACAGAAGAAGCAGCTCCACAACGACCCGTCCGAGTGGCAGATATTCGAGAACACGCATCCTGCCATCATCGACCAAGAGACCTTCGATATTGTGCAGCGCATCCGTGATGGCAGACGCAGGCTCACGCCGATGGGCGAGATGCCGATATTATCTGGAATGCTGTTCTGCGCCGACTGCGGAGCGAAGCTCTATCAGGTCAGGCACAGGGGCTGGACGCACGAACAGGAGCATTTTGTGTGTGCTACCTACCGCAAGGTCAAGGGCGGATGTACTTCTCACCAGATACGGAATGTGGTTGTGGAAGAAGCATTGCTTACGGGTATCCGAAACATCTGCTCCTACGCTGCGGAGCATGAGGACGAATTCGTGGAGATGGTCACGAAAAAGACGCAGGATGAATTGAACAAGAGCCTGCGCGACAGCAAGCGGGAATTGGAGCAGTCGCAGACACGCATCCGCAAGCTGGACGGCATTATCCAGCGTCTCTACGAGGACAACATCGAGGGCAAGATTTCCGATGAGCGTTTCATGAAGATGAACGCTGCCTACGAAGCGGAGCAGCACACGCTCGAAAGCCGTGTGGCAGAGTTAAAATCACTGATTGCCTCGGAGAAGGAAAACAGCGCCAACGTAGACGCATTCCTGTCCATCGTCAGAAAGTATTCCGATATTCAGGAACTGACCGCTGAGATTATCCGTGAATTCGTGGAGAAAATCTACGTTTACAATGCGGAGAAGGTCAACGGCAAGCGTGTACACAAAATCCGCATCGTATGGAACTGTATCGGGGAATTTGATGTTCCCCATGAAAGAATTAACGGCGCAGCCGATTAATTTACATACCAAGCTACGCCGTTATTTTTTGAGGGATTAAAAATCCCTAAGTTGCACCGCCTTTGGGCGGCGGTTCTTTGTTATGCCGGAGAGGAACAGCCTGCGCAAATCGGCGGCTGCCGTTACCCCTGCCCCAGCAGGCGCTCCAGCTCCTGGGCGCACTGGCGCAGCTGGGCGGGGTCGGGGGTTTTCTGCTTTAAGGCCCGCCTGGCGTTTTTAATGGCCGCGTCCAGGGGTTCCCGCTGGCCCTTGTCCAGCTCCTTGCGACGCTGCTCGGCCTGGAGAACCAGGGCCTCCAGATTGTTTTTCAGCTCCAGGTCCGCCCTGGCCTGGGCGTCCTGGGCGGCGTACTGCTCTGCGTCCCGGATGGCCCGGTCGATGTCCGCCTGGCTCATGTTGCTGGAGCCGGTGATGGTGATCTCCTGGCTTTTGCCGGTGTCCAGATCCTTGGCGCTGACGTTGACGATGCCGTTGGTGTCGATGGAGAAGGTGACCTCGATCTGGGGCACCCCCCTGGGGGCCCGGCGGATGCCGTTGAGCATGAAGGAGCCAAGGCTCTTATTCTGGGCGGCCATGTGCCGTTCCCCCTGGAGGACGTTGACCTTGACGGAGCTCTGGTAGCTGGAGGCGGTGGTGAAAATCTGGCTTTTCTTGATGGGCAGGGTGGTGTTGCGCTCAATCAGCCGGGTACACACGCCTCCCATGGTCTCAATGCCCAGGGACAGGGGGGTCACGTCCAGCAGCAGCAGGCCCTTGACCGCCCCGGCCAGCACGCCCCCCTGGAGGCAGGCCCCCATGGCCACGCACTCGTCGGGGTTGATGCCCTTGAAGGGCTCCTTGCCCATGTGCCGCTGGACGGCCTCCTGCACGGCGGGGATGCGGCTGGAGCCGCCCACCATCAGCACCTTGCTGATTTGCGCCGCCGTCTTGCCCGCGTCGGCCAGGGCCTGGCGCACCGGCTCCATGGTCTGCTCTACCAGGTGGCTGGTCAGTTCGTTGAACTTGGCCCGGGTCAGGGTGGCCTCCAGGTGGAGCGGGCCGCTGCGGTCGGTGGCGATATAGGGGATGGCGATGGAGGCGGTGGAGGCACTGGAGAGCTCGATTTTGGCCGTCTCCGCCGCCTCCCGCACCCGCTGCATGGCGGAGGGGTCCCGGCTCAGGTCTACATGGTGTTCCTTTTTGAAGTTTTTCACCATCCAGTCGCACAGGCACTGGTCGAAGTCGTCGCCCCCCAGGCGGTTGTTGCCGGCGGTGGCCAGTACTTCGATGACGCCGCCGTTGATGTCCAAAATGGACACGTCGAAGGTGCCGCCCCCCAGGTCGTAGACCATGACCACCTGGGCCTCCTCCTTGTCGATGCCGTAGGCCAGGGCGGCGGAGGTGGGCTCGTTGATGATGCGCTGCACCTCCAGCCCGGCGATGGTGCCCGCGTCCTTGGTGGCCTGGCGCTGTGCGTCGGTGAAATAGGCGGGGACGGTGATGACCGCCTGGGTCACCGGCTCCCCCAGGTAGGCCTCCGCGTCGGCCTTCAGCTGCCGCAGGATGATGGCAGAAATCTCCTGGGGGGTGTAGCTTTTGCCGTCGATGCGGATCTTCCGGTCGCTGCCCATGTCCCGCTTAATAGAGCTGATGGTGCGCTCGGCGTTGGTCACCGCCTGGCGTTTGGCGGCCTCCCCCACCAGGCGCTCCCCCGTTTTGGTAAAGGCCACCACCGAGGGGGTGGTGCGCCTGCCGTTGGCGTTGGGAATGATGACCCGCTCGCTGCCCTCAAAGACGGCGACGCAGGAGTTGGTGGTGCCCAGGTCGATTCCAATAATTTTTGACATATGCGTTTCTCCTTAAAGCTTTAACGGGTAGGGCCGAAGTAGAACGGATAGGTCTGGGAGGAGTTGTCCTCGTTGGAGCTGTCGTCCTCGCTGTCCTCAAAGGGGTTTTCAAATTCGTCGTCGCTCTGCTCCCCCTGGCTGTACGGGTTTGTGGGGACGGTGGTGGAGCGGGAGTCGCTCCCGGTGCCCAGGCTGAACAGGGCGGTCAGCAGCCGAATCAGCAGGAGGAATAAAAAAAGGTAGAGGAAAATGGGCACGCGCCGCCGCCCGCCGGGCTGGGCCCAGGCCTGGTAGGCCTGGCGGAACTCCTCGTCAAAGGGGTCGCCCCCGTCGGTTCCGCCGCCGCCGTAGCCCGCCGGGTTTTCCCGCCGTTGGGCGTCCTGGCCGTAGCCGTAGGCCGCGTTGGACTGCTGGGGGTTTTTGATCTGGTCGTAGGCGGCGTTGATCTCATTCATTTTTCTGGCGGCCTCCGGGTCGTCCGGGTGCAGATCCGGGTGGTACTGCTTGGCCAGCCGCCGGTAGGCCCGCTTAATCTCTTCCTCGTCCGCGTCCCGGCTGACGCCAAGGACGCTGTATGGATCGGTCATGTTCCGTCTCCCTCTGTCTGTGCCGCGTTATTTGGGAACCGCTGATTGAATGCGTCTGCGGCGCCTGGCAGAATCTTTTGGCCCAGGAATGCGTTGTAAAAGCTTGAAATACATCAAGTGTGTCTGCGATTTTGCGCCTTTTCCTGAAGCAAAATCTTCTGCCGCCCGCTCTTGCCGATTTAATCCGCGCTTCACTGGATGTGAACGTGGTTGTAAATGTGCTTCATGCAGTAGCAGTAGTAGCCGTTGCACTTGGAGCAGTAGCGAAACTCCATGCTGGGGTCGTCCGCGTCGGTCAGGCCGCAGACGGCGCATTTATGCAGGTAGCCTTTCGTCTCTTTGGCTTTTTTCTGGGCCCGCTTAAAATTGATGACCTTGGGGTCAGCCCTGCGCCGCACCCGGCCAAACAGCCGGAAAAAGTCGTCCATAAAAAACAGGAAATAGTTCAAAATGGCCACCACAGGCATCAGGGCATACAGCGGGTGCCCCTGCACCAGGTAGGACACCACGGAGTAGGCGAACAGGGCCGCGTCCGCCCAGGCCAGCCACTTGGCTTTGATGGGGATGAAAAAGAACAGCAAAAACTGCACGTTGGGGTATAGCGTGGCGAAGGCGAAGAACAGGGACAGGTTCACATAGTCCATGGTGGCGTAGCCCACAAAGAAGCCCAGAATTACGTTCAGTGCCACGCCGATGCCGTAATAGATGGTGAACTTCCCGCTGCCCCATTCCCGCTCCAGGCTGGTGCCAATCATCCAGTAGAAGTACAGGGAAATAGCCAGGAATAATACGTTGCTCTGCAGCGGGACAAAGACGAAAGTGACCAGCCGCCACACCTGCCCCCGGAGAATGGCGGCGCGGGAGAAGTCCAGCAGCAGGCTGCACGCGCCGCTGCTGAACAAATCCAGCAGATAGACGACGACCGTGCCGATGACGATGATGTTCATCAGCCGGGGAATCCCAAACCGGGGGTGCCGGCGGCAAAACCGGTCCAAAAGCGAATCAATGGAGCGCAAGGGGAACCCTCCCTTTCCGAAAACCGGGGATTATAAATCGTTTCTTTCATTGTACCCGCTTTTTTTTGAACTGTCTATATGAAATTTGTAAACTTTCAGGAAACAGCGGCGGGGCCGGTTCCGTTTTGCCTGACGGAAAGACGGTTGTTTTTAAGGAAGCACTGATTAAATAGGGCTTACTGAAAAACTCCAAGCGTTATAAATGTTGATGAATAATATTCATA
>JAJPXI010000046.1 GCA_021205585.1 Oscillospiraceae bacterium | reverse complement strand
TCTTTTGTCGCAAAATTTCTCGCCATCCGCTCTTGCCGATTGAATCAGTCCTTCCATAGGATTTTTATATGGGCGCAGCATGGAAAATCAGCTGCGCCTAAGGTTCCTCAGCCAGTTGTACCTTCCGATCTCATTGCCGCTTTTTTGCAGCCGCCGCAATCATTTCACATCCGGCGCTTGCAGACTTTTCCAAAAATCCAGAGTCTGAAATCCCCGCTCCAGCTGGGTCAGCAGGAGGGCCTCGGCGGCGTTGGAGAGCAGGTTCAGGCTCTCCCCGTCCAGGCGAAAGGACAGAAAGCGCCGGGGGGAGGCGCAGATGTATCGCAGGGCGGCCAGGGCGGCGGGGGACAGGGGCATGGAGACGCCCTCTCCCGCCCCGGCCCGGCAGGCGCGGCAGTAGAGCAGGCCCTCCCGCAGATGCAGGCAGGGCTGCTCCGGCTGCTCCGCCCCGCACGCGGCGCAACCCTCCAGCCGGGGGCCGAAGCCCGCCGCCTCCAGCAGCCGCAGCTCGAAGGCGGCCTTCACCTGGGGCAGAGGCCGATCCAGCTCCCCCAAGGCGTACAGGCAGTTGAGCAGCAGCGCCAGCATCTCTCCCTCCGGCTCTCCCTCCGGGGCCGCCGCCTCGGTCACCTGGGCAAAGTAGGAACCCAGGGCCAGCCGATCCAGATCCTGGCGCACCCTGGGGAACAGCTCCAGGGTGGCCCCCTCCGTCATGGTCAGCCGGTCCCGGTACTCCAGCAGGGTTATGTCCGACCAGGCCAGCAGCTGGGCGCTGGCCGACAGGGCGCTGCCCTTCCGGCGGCACCCTCTGGCCTTGACGGTGCATTTGCCCAGCTTTTCCGTCAACACGGTCAAAATTTTATCCGCGTCCTTGTAATTGGTCTCCCTGAGGACAATTCCCCTGGTTACAATGTGCATAGTCCTCCTCCGGGGCGGGGGGCTGGACGGCCCCCAGATTCCGGTACAGCGCGTAGCACTCCGGCAAGCCGGTGCGCATAAACAGCTCCCACAGTCCGTCCTCTGTCATTTCGCGGCCTCCTTCGCCGGGCCTGTCCGGCCCTTTACAGCGTTAGGTTGGCCTTAGAAATGCCGGTTATGACAGGGAAATCCTGCCTTGAAAGGGCGCTCACTGGTCGGTGAAGCCAAAATTGCGAATCTGGGCGGCGCTGTCCCGCCAGTTTTCCTTAACCTTAACCCAGGTTTCCAGGTAGACCTTCGCGCCCATAAATTCCTCCACGTCTTGCCGGGCCAGGGTGGAGATTCGCTTGAGCATGGCCCCGTTTTTGCCGATGACAATGCCCTTGTGGGAGGCCTTTTCGCAGTAGATGGTGGCGTGCATTTCGATGACGCCGTCCTCCCGCTCGCTCCAGCGGGTCACCTCCACCGCCGTGCCGTGGGGAATCTCCTTGTCCAGGCAGAGCAGCAGCTTTTCCCGGAGGATTTCGGCGGCCAGCTGGCGCTCCGGCTGGTCGGAGGTCATGCCGTCGGGGAACAGCTGGGGGCCTTCGGGCAGCAGGGGGGCCAGCGCGTCCAGCAGCTCCTCCAGCCCATCCCCCCCCTTGGCGGACAGGGGCAGCACGGCCTGCCAGTCCAGCTCCCTGCGGTAGCAGTCGATGACGGCCAGCAGGCTCTCCTTTTTTACTGTATCGATTTTATTGATCACCAGCACGGCGGGGCAGCCCAGGGCCTTGATGCGCTCCAGCAGCTCCCGCTCCGGCGGGCCGACGCGGGGGATCGGCTCCACCACCAGCACCGCCGCGTCCACGTCGGCCACGCTCTGGCGCGCTACCTTGACCATATAGTCCCCCAGGCGGGTGCGGGCCCGGTGCAGGCCGGGGGTGTCCAGCAGAACGAACTGGCAGTTCCCCCGGTTGACCACCCCGGTGATGCGGCTGCGGGTGGTCTGGGGTTTGTCGGTGACGATGGCCACCTTGTCCCCCACCAGGGCGTTGGTCAGGGTGAACTTGCCCACGTTAGGCCGGCCCACGATGGCGATCATGCCGCTTTTTGTAATTTCACTCATTTACGTTTTCCTCCCGTTCCAGGCCCAGCTTTTCTAAAATTGCTTCCTCCCTGGCCCGCATGGCGGCCTTTTCCGCCCCCTCGTCCATGTGGTCGTAGCCCAGCAGATGGAGCACGGAGTGGACGGTCAGGTAGGCCAGCTCCCGCTCCAGGCTGTGGCCGTAGAGCCGGGCCTGCTCGGCGCACCGCTCCAAGGAAATGACCATGTCTCCAAGGGGGACCAGTCCGGTGGCCGGGTCGGCCCAGTCGGCCTGGGGCTTGTCCCCGGCGTTCATGGGAAACATGGGGAAGGAGAGCACATCGGTGGCCCGGTTCACCTGGCGCTGCTGGAGGTTGATGGCGTGGATGGTCTCATCGTCGGTCAGCAGCACGTTGATCTCGCAGGCCGTGTCCACCCCCTCGGCCTGGAGGGCGGCGGCGATGACCGTTTGCAAAAGCTGCTGACAGCCCTCCCCCTGGGGCAAATCGGAATGAAAGAGAATCTGGTGTTCCATGTCTCGCCTTTCAATGCCGGCCCTGGGGGGCGCGGCGGTTTTCCTCGTATTTGTCAAAGGCTTTCACGATGTCCTTGACCAGCTTGTGGCGCACCACGTCCCGGTTGGTCAGACGCACTGCCGAGATGCCCTCGATGCCCCCCAGCAGTTTGGCGCAGGTCTCCAGGCCGGAGTCGCTCTGCCGGGGCAGGTCGATCTGGGTCACGTCCCCCGTCAGCACCAGGCGGGAGCCCTCCCCCAGCCGAGTCAGGGCCATTTTCAGGGTGGACAGGGAGGCGTTCTGCGCCTCGTCGATGATGATGAGGGAGGAATTCAGCGTCCGGCCCCGCATATAGGCCAGAGGGGCGATTTCAATGGTCCTGTTTTCCAGATACCGCTGCACCCGGTCGTGGCCCAGGATTTCGTCCAGGGCGTCGTACAGAGGGCGCAGGTAGGGATCCACCTTGGTCTGCAAGTCCCCGGGGAGAAAGCCCAGCCGCTCCTCTCCCGCCTCGATGGCGGGGCGGCTCATGACGATGCGCTCGATCTCCCTGCGGTGGAACGCGGCCACCGCCGCCGCCACCGCCAGGTAGGTTTTCCCCGTCCCCGCCGGGCCGATGCACAGGGTCACGGTGCTGTTTTTCAGGGCCTCCACATAGGTTCTTTGGCCCAATGTGCGGCATTTGATGGGCTTGCCGTTCTGGGTGATGACGATAACGTCCTTCATGGCCTGGAGGGTTCCGGCCACGTCCCCGGAGCGCACCAGCTCGATGACCCGCAGGACGGTAAACTCGTCGATGGCCTCCCCCCGGCTGAGCATGGTCTGCAAAACGGCCAGGGTGTCGGCGGCGGCCCTGACCGGTTCCTCCTGCTCTCCCCGAATCTCCACGTCCCCGTCCCGGCAGAGCAGGGAGATGTCCAGCGCCCGCTCCAGCGCCTTCAGGTTGACGTCGAAGGACCCGAATACCCCCTGCTGGGTGACCATATCCAGTTCCATTTGTCTGCTGTACAAGATACATTCCTCGCTTTATCTTTTGAAAACCTTAACCGTCCGGATCCTCCTGCCCTTCGTTGTCCAGGCTGTGGCCCAGCTTTCCCTCAAAGGTCTGGGTGATGCCGATTTTCTCGCTGCACTGGGCCGTCAGAGTCACGGTCAGCAGGCCGTCCCGCCGGGTTTCGGAGAAAGAGACTTCCAAAATCTCCCCCTCCCGGCCCTCCAATATCCGCTCCAGCCGCTGGAGCAGCCGCTGCTCCAGTTCTGCGGCGTCGGCGTTGGTGTCCGTTTCGGCGGCGGCGTACTCCCGCAGGGTCTCCCTGGTGAGGGACACCGGTAGGCCGATTCCCAGGGTCAGCGGGTAGGTTTCCTTTATTTTATCATACATGACGTATGAAATTCCACTGTTTTTATAAAATTGCACCCGCAGGGAGAAAAAATTCAGGCTCCAGCGGGAGGTCGCGCGGCCGGTGTAGCTCTTTTCCCCGCTCTGGAGGGGGGCCTCGGCGGTCAGGGTGCGCCAGGTGCGGGCGTAGACGGTGGCGGCGGCGTGGACGGTCAGAGTGCCCAGGTCGATTTCGCTGTAAGCGGGGCCTTCCAGCTGGATGACGCCGCTGACAATGACCTCCCCCTCCGCCACCGTGTCCCCCACCTGGAACATGGCCTGGCCGCTGAGCACCTCCATGCGGGTGATGATGCCGGAGACGTCGGCCACCACGTTGGCCGGGGTGCTGGTGTCCTCAATTTCCGGCCTGGTCGTCCGCTCCCGCACCTCCACCTGGGCCCGCACCCCTTGGATGTTCACCGAAATCCAGGACAGCTCCGGCAGCTCCAGCAGGGCCTGAGCGCAGACGATGTTCTCCTCGATGCCGGGGGCGTAGGCCCCGGGGCGCACCCCCAGGGCTTTCATCACAGACAGAATCTCCTGGGAGGACACCGCCTCGTTGCCCTCTACCTCCACCGTCAGGATAAACTGGGACAGCACCCCCACGGCGCACAGGGACAAGGCCAGCCCCAGCAGCAGGGCGTACCGGCGGCGCAGCTTCCACAGCAGGGGCGGCAGCCCGGCGCGCTCCACCACGGTCAGTTGGCACTGGGCCCGCCGGGCCAGCTTTTTGATTTTTCCCTCCTGGCGGCGCACCGCCCGCAGGCGCAGGGTCTGCCCGTCCGGCCACTGCACCGCCCAGAACTGGACGCGCTCCTGGGCGCACAGGTTCAGAAACCGCTCGGGAAAGGTCCCCGTCGCCTCCAGGAGGATGTTCCCCTGCAAAAAATTCGTCCATTTCAGCACCCCGCCGCCCTCCTATTCCAGCTCCACCGCCCGGATATGGCCGGCGATGCAAAGCTCGGTGGGGTTCATCCCCTTCAGCTCCAGCCCGCTGCCCCGCACCCGGAGCAGCAGCTTGCCGCCGCTGATATGGATCTCCTCCGGCCCGTAGGCCAGAATGCCCTTGTGGTACTCCACCCGCAGCTCCCGGTCCCCCAGCAGCTCGATGCGGGGCAGTCCCGCCGTCTCGGCGGGCAG
>JAJPXI010000136.1 GCA_021205585.1 Oscillospiraceae bacterium | reverse complement strand
GCCAGGGCCATGTGCCGCCTGGCCGCCGCCGTCACCGGGCGGGCGGCGGAGGACTTTGTGGTGGCCTCCACCGGGGTCATCGGCCAGGAGCTGAACCTGGCAGCCATCGCGCGGGGGATCCCCCAGGCGGCGGCCGCTTTGTCCCCGGAGGGGTCGGACAGCGCCGCCCATGCCATTATGACCACAGATACCTATAAAAAAGAATTTGCCCTGGCAGCGGAAATCGGCGGCCAGCAGGTGCGCATTGGAGCCATCGCCAAGGGCTCCGGCATGATTCACCCCAACATGGGCACCATGCTGTGCTTTATCACCACCGACTGCCAGATCTCCGCCCCCTGCCTCCGGCAGGCCCTGGAGTGGGTGGTGGAGCGCACCTTCAACCGGGTGACGGTGGACGGGGACACCTCCACCAACGACACCTGCGCCATCCTGGCCAACGGCATGGCGGGCAACCCGCCCATCCAGGGGCCGGGGCCGGAGTACGACGCCTTCCTCCAGGCCCTGTATGCCCTGTGCCGGAGCGTGGCCCGCGCCATCGCCGCCGACGGGGAGGGGGCCTCCCGGCTGCTGACCTGCACCGTCCGGAACGCCGCCGACGAGGACACCGCCGAAACCCTGGCCAAGGCGGTAGTTGGCTCCAGCCTGGTCAAGACCGCCATGTTCGGCGCGGACGCCAACTGGGGCCGGGTGCTGTGCGCTATGGGCTACTCCGGCGGGGAATTTCGGCCGGAGCAGGTGGATTTGTCCTTCCGCTCCAGCGCCGGGGAAATTCCGGTCTGCCGGGCGGGGGCGGCCCTGGAGTTTGACGAGGGAATCGCCAAGGAAATTCTCAGTCAGAGCGAGGTGGTCATCGACGCGGATTTGCACCAGGGAACGGCCCAGGCCACCTGCTGGGGCTGCGACTTGACCTACGACTATGTGAAGATCAACGGCGATTACCGCACCTGAAAACAGGAGAAAAACACATGAAGAATCCAAATATTGACAGAACCGACCGGGCCACCGTCCTGGCCGAGGCCCTGCCCCATATCCAGAAGTACAACAAAAAAACCGTGGTCATCAAATATGGCGGCAACGCCATGATTTCCGAGCAGCTGCGCCAGGCGGTCATCTCCGACGTGGTGCTGCTGCACATGGTGGGCGTGCGCGTGGTGGTCGTCCACGGCGGCGGTCCGGAGATCAACGAAATGCTGCAAAAGGTGGGCAAGCAGCCCCGCTTTGTGGACGGTCTGCGCTACACCGACCAGGAGACCATGGACATCGTCCAGCAGGTGCTGTGCGGACGGGTGAACAAGAACCTGGTGGCCACCCTGAACCGGCTGGGAGGCCGGGCGGTGGGCCTGTGCGGGCTGGACGGCGGGATGTTCCAGGCGGAGCGGCTGGATGAGAAGTACGGCCTTGTGGGGAAAATCACCAAGGTCTGCGCCGACCCGGTGATAGACTGCCTGAACAGCGGCTGCATCCCGGTGGTGTCCACCGTGGCCCTGGGAACCGACGCCGAAACCTCTTACAACATCAATGCCGACACGGCGGCGGCCAAGCTGGCTGTGGCCCTGGGGGCCGAGCGGCTGCTGCTGCTGACCGACGTGCGGGGGCTGCTGAAGAATCCCAGGGACGAAAGCACCCTGTACCGGGAGCTGAAGGTGTCCGCCATCCCCGGTTTGGTGAAGGACGGGATTATCACCGGCGGCATGATTCCCAAGGTGGACTGCTGCGTGGAGGCTGTGCGCAGCGGCGTGCGCAGCGCCGTCATTCTGGACGGCCGGATCCCCCACTCGGTTTTGATCGAGCTTTTGTCCGACGAGGGCATCGGAACCCTGCTACGGTAGAGGAGGATTTGTATGAACCATGAAGAACTGAAAGCCCTGGACCGGCAGTATGTGATGCAGACCTACGGCCGCTTCGACGTGGACATCGACCACGGAAAGGGCGCGACCCTTTGGAACAACGCAGGTGAAAAGTACATCGACTTTACGGCCGGAATCGGCGTCTGCTCCGTGGGCTACGGCAACGAGAGCTGGCAGGCCGCCATCCGGGAGCAGGCGGCCAAGCTGGGCCATATCTCCAACCTGTTCTACTCTGAGCCGTATATCAAGCTGGCCCAGCGCCTGTGCCGGCGCACCGGCATGTCCAATGTGTTTTTTGCCAACGGCGGCGGAGAGGCCAACGAGGGCATGATCAAGCTGGCCCGGAAGTATAGCTTTGACCGCTATGGGAAGGGAAGAGGAACGATTCTGACCCTGATCAACTCCTTCCACGGGCGCACCATCACCACTCTGGCCGCCACAGGGCAGGAGGAGTTTCACAACTACTTCTTCCCTTTCACCGAGGGCTTCCGCTACGCCGAGCCGAACCTGGAGGCGGTGCTGGCCGCCGCAGGGGAGGACGTGTGCGCCGTCATGGTGGAGCTGATTCAGGGGGAGGGGGGCGTGCTGCCCCTGAACCGGGAGTTCGTCCACAGCCTGGCCGGACTGTGCCGGGAGCGGGACTGGCTGCTGCTGGTGGACGAGGTGCAGACCGGCGTGGGCCGGACGGGGAAGCTGTTCGCTTTCCAGCAGTACGGCATCCTGCCCGACGTGGCCTCTTTCGCCAAGGGCATCGCCGGCGGGCTGCCCATGAGCGGGGTGATGGCAAATGAAAAATGCCGGGACGTGCTGACCCCCGGCACCCACGCCACCACCTTTGGGGGCAACCCGGTCTGCGCCGCCGCCGCCCTGGCGGTGCAGGACATTCTGGACGACGGCTTTCTGGCCGCCGTGGAGGAAAAGGGGGACTACCTGCGCCGGGCCATCCTGGGGCTGAACCTGCCCTGCCTGGGGGAGATTCGAGGCATGGGCCTGATGCTGGGAGTGGGGGTCAAGGCTCCTTACAGCAACAGAACCCTGGCCGCCCGGCTGATTGAGCACCATCTTCTGGTGCTGACCGCCGGGGACGCCCTGCGGCTGCTGCCCCCGCTGGTAATTACAAAGGAAGAGATGGACGAGGGCGTGGCCATCATGAAACGGGCTTTGGAGGGAATACAGCCATGAAAGACGATTTATTAAAGCTGCTCGATCTCAGCCGGGAGGAAATCCGGGAGATTTTGGACACGGCGGACCAGATGAAATACAATCAGAAGCACGGCATTCCCCACGACTATCTGCGGGGGAAGACTCTGGCCATGATTTTTGAGAAGAACTCCACCCGCACAAGGGTCTCCTTTGAAACCGGAATGTACCAACTGGGAGGACACGCCGTATTCCTCTCCGGGAAGGAGAGCCAGGTGGGCCGGGGAGAGCCGGTGCAGGACACCGCACGGGTGCTGGAGCGGTACTGCGACGGCATTATGATTCGCACTTACGAGCAGCAGGAGGTGGAGGAGCTGGCCAAATACGCCTCCATCCCTGTCATCAACGGCCTGACGGACTTCTGCCACCCCTGCCAGGTGCTGGCCGATTTGATGACTGTCCGGGAGCGCATGGCCCGGCTGGAGGGGCTGAAGCTGTGCTTCATCGGGGACGGGAACAACATGGCCAACTCCCTGATTGTGGGCGGCCTGAAGTGCCGCATGGACGTGTCCGTGGCCTGCCCGGAGGGCTACGACCCGGACCCCCAGGTGCTGGAGTTCGCCCAGAGCTGGGATCAGGCCCGCTTCGAGCTGGTTCGGGATCCGATGGAGGCCGCCGACCACGCCGACGTGGTGGTGACCGACGTATGGGCCTCCATGGGCCAGGAGGAGCAGGCCCAGAAGCGCCGCATGGCTTTCGAGGGTGTCTACCAGGTCAACGAGCGGCTGATGGCCGTGGCCAACCCCGGCGCCATGGTGCAGCACTGCCTGCCCGCCCACCGGGGGGAGGAGATCACCGCCCAGGTCTTTGAGGCTCACGCGGACGAGATTTTCCAGGAGGCCGAAAACCGCCTCCACGCCCAGAAAGCGGTCATGTATCTGCTGATGGGACGGTAACGCCGCATTTGCATTGCCCCGAAATTTTTGAAAAATTGGCTTCCCGTAGGAGCTGCAAATCGCAGTGGCCTCCAGGGGGACGGTTCCAACAATCCGGTTCCTCTTCCTGTAGAGAAAGGAACCGGATCATTGGATTTTCCCAAAGGCAGCGCCGCAGCCTGCTCTGCGCGGTGCTGCCCAAAGGGAAAGGGGTTCCAAATTCAAGCAAGCCGCCAATCGGGGGCTTTTGCCCCGGCTTGACAAGGGATGGGCGGGGCGGTATAATTTAAGGAAGCACTGATTAAATGCGCCTGCGGCGTCTGGCGAAACTTTTCCGCCAAAAGTGCGTTGCAAAAGTTTGAAATACATACAGTATTCCTGCACTTTTGCGCCTTCTTTTGTCGCAAAATTTCTCGCCATCCGCTCTTGCCGATTTAATCAGTCCTTCCTTAAGATGGCTTAAGGCGGTTCCGGTTTTTGTGGCCGGGGAATGTTTTGCGCCGAAATTTCCGGCGGCGTTGGCCGCAGCTATTGGGGGAAACTGGGATGGAAAGACAAACAAGAACCCGGATGCTCTGCGAGGGCGCGATTATGATCGCCCTGGCCCTGGTATTGGGGCTGCTGAAGGTTTACGAGTTTCCCCAGGGCGGCTCTATCTCGCTGGAGATGCTGCCCCTGCTGGTGTTCTGTGTGCGCTGGGGCGTGGGGGACGGCCTGGTGGCCTGCCTGGCCTTCGGCATTTTGCAGGTGTTTGTCCAGGGGGCCGTCTCCTGGGGCTGGATTTCCATTTTGCTGGACTATATAGTGGCGTTTGCCGTTTTGGGGCTGGCCGGACTGGGCCGGGGGCATAAATACGGCATCTTCTGGGGCAGCGTTTTGGGCTGCGCCGCCCGGTTCATCGTCCACTTTATCAGCGGCATTACCATCTACCGCATTGTGGCCCCCACCGAGCTGCTGGGGACGGTGTTTGACAGCCCCCTGCTCTACTCCGCCGCCTACAACGGCAGCTTTATGGCCATCGACCTGGCCCTGTGTCTGGTTATCTTTGCGATTTTATATAAGCCCCTGGGCCGGTATTTTGTCGTCCCCCGGCAGGAAAAAAGCCGGGCCTATCGGGGTAAAAGGCGCTGATACTGAAATCTGATTCAAACAAGACATTAAAAATGGCTTGTTTGAATAGCCG
>JAJPXI010000070.1 GCA_021205585.1 Oscillospiraceae bacterium | reverse complement strand
CCCCAGGCGCTCCTCAATGTTGGCCACCAGCCCGTCGATCATGGCGGCCGTTCCGGCCACCGCGCCCACCAGCATACACTCCTGGGTGGTCTGCCCGATGGGGCCGGCGGGGGCGGCCACCTCCAGCCGGGGCAGCTGGGCCGCCTGCCCACCCAGGGCACGGAGGCTGGACTCCACCCCCAGGGCGATGGCCCCGCCAAGGAAAACGCCCCCCCGGTCAATGACGTTCACGGTGGTGGCGGTGCCCAAATCCACCGTCACGGCGGGCAGAGGGCAGTGGGCCGCCGCCCAGGCCGCGTCGGCCAGGCGGTCGGCCCCCCCGCGCCCCGGGGGGGGGGGGGCCCCAAACCCCCCGCCCCGGCGGGCCGCGGCCGGGGGCCCGCCCCCCCGGCCGCGGCGGCCCGGGGGTCGGCCCCCACGCGCTCCGGGTGGGGGACGGCCAGGGTCAGGCCGGTGTCGCTCCCCGCCGTGACCAGCACGGGGGGGCGGCCCAGCAGGGATTCCACCGCGGCGGCCAGCGGGCCGGTCACGGCGGGCACCACGCTGGACAGCACTGCCCCTTGGAAATTGATCTCCGGCAGCCCGTCCAAAACGGCGCGCCACTGGGGGGCGGCCAGTGCGGCGTCGGTATCCCGCTTGCGGGAAAAATTTATCTGCCACTCCCCGTCCCCCGTCCGCTCCAGGCCGGTGAAGCAGACGGTGGTGTTTCCAATGTCAATGGCCAGCAGCATTTCCAGCGTTCCTTTGGGCTTCGATGGCGTCCAGCAGGCGCTGGGCCACCTGGGATTTGTCCATCAGGGGCAGGGCGGTCTCGCTCTCCGGGGTGATCAGTGTGACCACGTTGGTGTCCACGGCGAAGCCAGCCCCCGGCTGGCGCAGGTCGTTGGCCACGATCATGTCCAGCCCCTTGCGGCGCAGCTTTGCCCTGGAGTGCTCCAGCATATCCCTGGTCTCCATGGAAAAGCCGCAGACGAACAGCCCCGGATGCCGGTGTTCCGACACCCAATGCAAAATATCCGCCGTCCGCTCCAGAGGGAGGGTCAAATCTTCTTTCCCCTTTTTTATCTTGTCCTGGGCCACGACGGCGGGGCGGTAGTCGGCCACGGCGGCGGTCATGATCAAAATATCCGTCTCCGGCAGGGCGGCCTGGACGCCGCGAAGCATCTGCTCCGCCGTGGTGACCCGCTCCATGCGCACAAAGGGCGGCGGCGGCAGGGCGGCGGGGCCGGAAATCAGCCGCACGTCGGCCCCCCGGAGCATAGCCTCCCGTGCCACGGCGTAGCCCATGCGCCCGGTGCTGTGGTTGGTCAGGTAGCGCACCGGATCCAGGGCCTCCTGGGTGGGGCCGGCGGTGACACACACGCGCAGGCCCTTCAGGGTCTTTTCCCTGGCCAGGTGCCGGGTGATACGGTCGCACAGCGCCTCCGGCTCCGGCAGCTTGCCGGCTCCCACGTCCCGGCAGGCCAGCAGGCCGCTGTCCGGGGGGATAATCTCGTAGCCGTACTCCTCCAGCTTTTTTAGGTTGTCCTGGGTGGCCGGGTTTTCCAGCATGGCGGTGTTCATGGCGGGGGCGACCAGCTTTTTGCACCGGGCGGCCAGGGCCACGGTGGTCAGCATATCGTCGGCCAGGCCGTGGGCCAGCTTGGCGATGACGTTGGCGGTGGCCGGGGCGAGGAGCATCAGGTCCGCCGCCTTGGCCAGGGAGACGTGGGCCACGTCGTACTGAAAATCCCGGTCGAAGGTGTCCACCACGCAGCGGTTGTTGGTCAGGGTTTCAAAGGTCAGGGGGGTGATGAACCGGGTGGCGTTTTGGGTCATGATTACATGGACCTGGGCCTGGGCTTTGCGCAGGGCGCTGGCCACATGGGCCATTTTGTAGGCCGCGATGCCGCCGGTCACACCCAGCAGCACGCACTTTCCCTGTAAGCTCTCCATCCGCGCTCAATCCTCCATGTCCCTCAACAGCCCGTGCTTTTCATAGGAGGTCACCCGCACGGGCCGGTTTTCCTCGTCTACAAAAACCACCTTCGGGCGGTGGGCGGCGGCCTCCTCCGGCGTCAGGGCGGCGTAGGCCATCATGATAATCTTATCCCCCACGCTGACGCACCGGGCCGCCGCCCCGTTCAGGCAGATCAGGCCGGAGCCACGGGGGCCGGCGATGGTGTAGGTCTCAAAGCGGCTGCCATTGTTGGTGTCCACAATCTGCACCTTTTCATACTCCAGGATGCCCGCCGCGTCCAGCAAATCCTGGTCCACGGTGACGGAGCCCACATAGTCCAGCTCGGCCTGCTTGACGGTGGCCCGGTGAATCTTCCCTTTCAGCAGTTGAATGGTCATGGCGCGCTCTCCTCTACCATAAAGTTGTCGATTAAACGGGTCTTGCCGATATACACCGCCATGGCCACCAGCACGCCGGGGGCCAGCTGCTCCACGGGCAGCATACTCTCCCCGTCCACGGCGGACACATAATCGATGCGGGCCAGGGGCTCGGCGGAAATCAGCTGGGACATGGCGGCGGTGACCCTGGCGGCGGAGCGCTCCCCCTGGGCCACCAGCCGCTGCCCCAAGGCCACCGCGCGGGACAGCACCAGGGCCGAGCGGCGCTCCTCCGGGCTGAGGTAGGTGTTCCGGGAGGATTTGGCTAGCCCGTCGGCCTCCCGGACGATGGGGCAGCCGACAATCTCAATGCCGAAGGACAAGTCCCGCACCATGCGCCGGATGACCGCCAGCTGCTGGGCGTCCTTTTGGCCGAAGAATGCCGCGTCAGGGGTGACGATGTTGAACAGCTTTGTCACCACCGTACACACCCCCCGGAAGTGGATGGGTCGGGTCTTCCCGCACAGCTGCCGGGGCATTTCCGAAAGGATCTCCACATAGGTGGCCGCGTCGTCGGCGTACATCTCGGACACCTCCGGGTGGAACACCAGGCTGCACCCGTGCTGCCGCAGCAGGGCGCAGTCCCGGTCAAAATCCCGCGGGTAGCTCTCCAAATCCTCCCCCGGAGCGAACTGGGTGGGGTTGACGAACACGGAAACCACCACCCGGTCGCACTGGGAAACCGCCCGGTCCACCAGGCTTGCGTGGCCCTCGTGGAGATAGCCCATGGTGGGCACCAGGCCCACCGTCAGCCCCTCCTTTTTCCACGCGTCCACCTGGGTGCGCACCTGGGCGATTGTGGTGGCGATAATCATGGGCGCTGTCTCGTTTTCCATTTAATACTCCTGTTCCAGCCGGGCCAGATATTCGTCGGAGCAGTCGCTTTTGGCGTAGGTCTGCTCCGGGGCGGGGAAGGCCCCGGACTTGACCTGCCGGTCGTACTCCCGGAAGGCCTGGGTCATGGCCTGGCCAATCTGAGCGAAGGGCTTGACGAATTTGGGGACAAACTCCCCCGACATGGCCAGCATATCCTGATACACCAGCACCTGCCCGTCGCACCCCGCGCCCGCGCCGATGCCGATGGTAATCATGTCGACCTTTTTGGTAATCAGCGCCGATAGCTTGGGGGGCACGCACTCCAGCACGCACATGAAAGCCCCGGCCCGCTGCACCGCCAGGGCGTCCTCCAGAACCCGGCGGGCGTTTTCCTCCCCCTTGCCCTGCACCTTGAAGCCCCCAAAGGCGTTGACCGACTGGGGGGTCATGCCGATGTGGGCGCACACGGGAATGCCGCAGTCCACAATGGCCCGGATTTGCCCGGTGACGGCGGCGCCGCCCTCCAGCTTGACGGCGTTGGCGTTGGTCTTTTTAATCAGCTCCCCGGCGCTGGTCACCGCCTGCTCGGTGGAGACCTGGTAGCTCATAAAGGGCATATCCATAATGACAAAGGCGTCCGGACAGCCCCGAACCACGCTGCGGCCATAGATAATCATTTCCTCCAACGTAACCGGCAGGGTAGTCTCATAGCCCTGCATGGTGTTTCCCAGGCTGTCCCCCACCAGGATTGTGTTGATCTCCGCGGCGGCGGCCAGGCGGGCGGTGGTGTAGTCGTAACAGGTCAGCTGGGAGATTTTCTCGCCCCTTGCCTTCATCTGCAACAGGGTGGCGACGGTGTTTTTGCTCATGGAAATTCTCTCCTTATTGTTATTGTCAATTCAGTATTTGTTCCAGTTTTGCGTAGTCCCGGCCCGGATTTTTCTCCCTGGCCAGCTCGACCAGCTTCCGGGAGGCCACCCGGTACAGCTCCAGCTCCTGGGGCGTTTCAAAACAGGCCAGGTGCTTTTGCACCGTGGCCGCGTCCCCCCGCTCCACCGGGCCGGTCAGGGCCTGGACGGGGCCGCAGGCGATGAGGTGCTCCAGGTTGCCGCGCATCAGCGGGGCCAGGGCCTCCAGCGCCCCCTGGGGAGAGAAGCCGCAGCCCTCCAGCAGCTTCTGGCTCTCCCCCACCAGGGCGCACATCAGGTTGCTGGAAATGGCGCAGGCGGCGTGATACCGGGCTTTTTCCGCGCCGTTGATGCGCTGCACCCTGGCCCCCAGGCCCGTCAGCAGCCCCTCCCAGTCCGTCAGGTGGGGGCCGTCCCCCTCCAGGCAAAAAAAAGCACCCGGCAATTCCCTGTAAGACTCCAGCCTGCTGCTGATTGGGAAAAGCGGATGAATGGAATACCCACAGGCCCCCGTCTGCCCGATGCCGGGAAAGGCCTCCCCGGCAGACATGGCGCCGCTGCAATGGCAAATTTGCTTGCCTGAAATCCCCGACTTCTTCAGTTGACAAAACACCGAAGAAATCGCCCCGTCCGGTACCGTTAGAAAAAGCGCGTCACTGTCCTGAACCAACCGCGCGGGTTCCTGATACGCTCTCGTGCCGGTAAACGCCGCCGCCTCCTGGGCTGATTCTCGCCGCCGGCTCCAATAGCCGGTCACCGGAACGCCCCCCTGGGAAAAAAATTTGCCCAGGGAAAAGCCGACCTTGCCTGCTCCGATAAAACCAATTTTCATGGCCATCACCTTGCTCCCTTATATGTGCAGGTGACGCCGCTTTTTTCTCCGCCGGGGATGGATTTCAGCTTTTTGCCGGTACAGTTTCCTACAGGGAACCTCTAAGGAAGCACTGATTAAATGCGCCTGCGGCGGCTGGCGAAACTTTTCCGCCAAAAGCGCGTTGCAAAAGTTTGAAATACATACAGTATTCCTGC
>JAJPXI010000007.1 GCA_021205585.1 Oscillospiraceae bacterium | reverse complement strand
AACTACGATTGGTAGCGTAGGCCGGCCAGCTGTGCTGGCCGGGTGACGGTTGCATCCAGTATTCCTGCGCTTTTGCGCCTTTTCCTGAACCAAAATCTTCTGCCATCCGCTCTTGCCGACTTAATCAGCGCTTCCCTAATACTCTCTTCAGATTAAAATGGGACATTTTAATCTGAACTTTTGAAGTGTCCAAGAGCCGCGCAAAAGCGCGGTTGACACTTCAAAAGGCGTCTCATACGAAATCTACGCCGTTGCGACGGCTATTCAAACAAGCCATTTTTAATGTCTTGTTTGAATCAGATTTCAGTATAAAAAAAGGAGGGGCCGTATCGAACCAGCCGGTTCGATACGGCCCCTTTTGACGGGAAAAAATGCAGATTTGACTTCAGCGTCGGTTATTCCCCCACCTGCTGATAAAACAGCTAGAGAACCAGCTCCTGCAGCGCATCCTCGTCCACATAGTATTCCATGTAGACCTCGCCCAGGACATTCTCTCCCTCGATGGTCAGGATCTCCGACGGCTCCAGCCCGCCCACCGCGTCAAACAACTCAGTCAGCTTGGATGTGGAGCAGTCGGTGGTCAGGTAAGAGGAAATCTCCAGGTACAACTTGGTCAGAAAGCCCCCGTCTTCAGCGGCGCACTGACTGACCTGCTTCCACAGGGCCAGCATATACTGCTGCTAGCGCTCCATCCGGTGCAGGTTGGTGCCGTCGGCGATATAGAACCGCGCCCTTACATAGGTCAGGGCCTGGTCGCCGGTCAGAGTAATCTCCTCCCCCTCCACCAGGGCCTCGTCGTAGAGCGTCAAATCGTCCATAACGGTCAGGGTGACGCCCCCGGCCAGGTCGTTAATGATGGGAACCGCGTCCATGGTGACGGCGGCGTAGTGATCCACGTCCACGCCATACAGCAGGTTGGACACCGCCTTGACGGTGTTCACGCAGCTGTCCGAGCCGCCGCTGCCGTAGGTGTGGGCCAGGGCGAGCTGGGCCGTGACCGTACCCGCCTGGTCGCCGGTGACGCCCAGGACGGTAATCTCGGTCATAATGTCCCGGTTAATCTGGAGTGCGGTACAGTCGCCGCTCTCCCGGTCGAAAATCAGCAGCAGGAGGAAGTCGGCCTGTTGGGAGTTGATATAGCCGTACTGATCCAGGTCGTCCTCGAACTTATCGATCCCTATCAGCAGGATGGTCTCCAGATTGCTGTTTTCCACGTACCAGGCGCCGTTGTAGTACACGTCGCCGTCCTCGGTCTCCTCCTCGCCGTCCGAGGGCTCCGCCTGGGCCTGGCTGCCGCTTTGCCAGTGCCACAGCAGGAGCGCCCCGGCCGCGGCTGCCAAAAGCAAGATGAGGGCCGCCGCTAAAATCTTTTTATACATTTCTTTCCGCAGATTCGTTGTGTGATGGGTTTATCCGACCTTGCGCTTGTAGGACAGGGTGCCAAAGACAACCGCCAGTCCGAGGAAGCCCGCCGCCGCAATCAGGGCCACGCCGGAGATGCTCTCACCGGTCTGGGGGGAGGTGCTGTTGGTGGTGCTGCTGGTGGTGCTGCTGCTGGTAGAGGCGGAGTCCACTACGATGGCGAAGGGGGACAGGCTGTCAACGGTGAAGGTCAGGACGCCGGAGCTCAGGCTGTCGGGGACGATGACCTCGCAGTCGCCGTCAGAAGGCCAGTGCAGAAGCAGAACGGTAGCGTCGTCGTCAATGTCGACGCTCAGGCTGATGGTGATGCTGCCGCTGACCGTCGTGCCCTCCGGCAGGGAGATGTCGAACAGGTCGCGCACTACCATGTCAGAGACGCTCAGGCTGGAATTCACTTTGGCCAGAACCGTAGCGAAGTCAGAGGCCACGTCGGTCAGGGAGGAGGCGTTCTTAACCTCCTCGTAGGCGGCGGTCAGGTTGGCCGCGACCGTCGAATCGGTGCTGGAGTCGCTGGCTGCGGAGACGGCGGTCACGGTCAGCGTCAGGGAGTTGCCGCTGGAGTCCTTAGCGGCGCTGACGGTGGGGGCCGCCTTGCTCTCCACGCTGGCGGTGGTGGTGGCGGCGGAGGCGGCGACGGTCAGCATGGCCAGGGCCAGCACAACCGCCACCAGGGAAGAAATTTTTTTCAGCTTCATGGGTATCAAATCCTTTCGTTGCATATTCACAATTCTCCTGCGGAGAAGAAATGCCAAATTGATGGGAGGTCGGGGGTTAATCCGTGTTTTCCCTGGCGATGACCAGGTAGCGCTTGCTGTTGTCCCCGCTCAGGCAGGTGGACAGGACGATCAGATGGTCGCCGTAGCTGACCTCCACATTGTCGTTGAACTGGGCGCTGATGGCCCGGACGGAGGTGATGTCGCTCCAGAACAGGTTGAAGTAGTACTCGCTTTCAAAATCGTAGCTGTACAGCAGATGGCGGTTGTCGAAGGGAACCGCCGCGCAGACGGTGTAATCAATCTCCCGCTCGGGCAGGTAGATAATTACCTCGCTGTACTGGGCGAAATCGTCCGCATCAGAGTAGATTTTTTGCAGATTGCCGAACATGGCGCCGGACTTCATATGGTGGCCGTAGATGGCCGTGACCGGGTCGGTCATGTCGGTGCTGTTATAGGTGGCCTCGGTGAACAGAGAGCCGTTGGCGGAGTAGTTGCCATCCTCGTCGTGGTCGAGATAGAGGGCGTCGTCCTCGGCGCTCTGGAGCAGGGCGTAGCTGATGCCGGTGCCGGGGATGTCCAGCCAGCCGAAGATGTCGGTGTTGCGCTCCCACAGGGCCTGGAAGTCGATGGGGCTGACGTAGGTTTCTTCCTCTTCTTCCTTCTGTTCTTCCTCCTCTTCATCATCATCGGAGGGGGAAACGGAGACCAGGGGCGGCTCCTCCGCCTCGCTGCTTCCAAACAGCCCGCTGCCCAGAAGTGCGGCGGCAGCGACGGCGGCGGCCAAAACCAGGCACACGATGGCGGCGATCAGATATTTTTTATTCAACTTCCATCCGCCCTTTCACTTTCAAAACCTGATTTTTGAGAATCCCAAAACCGGGGTCACGATTTTTCCTGCGCGTCCTTTGAAGGGGGAGAGCCGTAACCATAGCCATAGCCATAGCCATAGCCGTATTTGTTTTGCCCGTACCGCTTATACTCCTTCTTGTGAACCTCCCCGTGGGTCATCACCAGGCCCAGCACCTTGGCGTTGACCAGTTCCAGCTGGCGCAGGGTCTTTTGCAGGGCCTGCCTGCGGCAGTAATCCCGGCGCAGAACCACCAGCACGCTGTCCACCAGCTTGGTGGTCACCAGCGCGTCGGCCACGGCGCTGATGGGGGGCAAATCCAGGAGGATATAGTCAAAGGCCTTGGAAAAGACCTCCAGTGCCCGCTTCATAGCGGAGGAATTCAGCAGTTCCGGGGGGTTGGGGGGAATGTCCCCGGCGGTAATCACCCGAAGGTTCTTGTGCAGCTGGGGTGCCTGGGCCGCCTCGTTGCACCCGCACTGCCCCACCAGCAAATTGGACAGGCCCGGCGAGGGCTTCACGTCCAGCCGCTGGGCCACGGTGGGCTTGCGCATATCCGCCTCCACCAGCAAAACCGACCTGCCGTCCTCCGCCAGGGCGTAGGCCAGGTTGACGGAGGTGGTGGATTTGCCCTCGGCGGTGAAGGTGCTGGTGATGCCGATGATGTGGCACCCGTCCTTCTGAGGCAAGGTCAGGGCCACATTGGTCCGCAGCAGTTTATAGGCCTCGGTGCCCGCGAAGCTCAGCTGGGAGCCGAGCAGGGCCTGGCTTTCAGCGACTGTAGCGACAGCGGCGTCCTTCTTCTTTCCCATCATGCTTCCCGCTGCCCCCTTTTCCCGCCGCTCTGGCTTTTCTTCTGGGGCTTCTGCCCGTAGCCGTAGCCGCCGTAATAGCCCCCGTAGGATTTGCTGGAGGCCGTCAATTCGGGGATGACCGCCAGCACCGGCAGGGCCGTCACCCGGTTGATGTCCTCCTCGGTGCGGATCTCGTCATTGAGCAGCTCGATGATGATAATGATTGCGCAGGATACCACGAGCCCGACCAGCGCACCAATGACCGTGTTCCTAGTCACGTTGGGGGAGACGGGTTCGGCGGGGATTACGGCGGTGTCCACAATGCGCACCGAGCTGCCCTCTACGATGCTGGCAATCTGGTTGGGCAGTACGTCCGCGATGGTGTTGGCCAGCAGCTCGGCCTCCTCCGGGTCGTCACTGGTGACGGTGACTTCAAAAATCTCCGTGTCGTTGACGGCGTCGGCGGAAATCATCTTAAGGAATTCCTCATAGGTGTAGTCCGCGCCGGACTGCGCCAGCACCTCGTTGACGGTGATGCGGGACTCCATAATGACGATGTAGGTGTCCACCAGGCTCTGGGAGGCCGTCAGGTCGGAGGCGCTGATGCTGACGCTGCTGACGGAGATGGTGCTGTTGTTCACGTACAGCCGGGCCGAGGCCTCGTACAGGGGCGTAATAAAATAGGCGGTAATGGTCAGGGCCAGCGCCCCGCCCAGAATAGTCGTCAGGGCGATGACGATGATCCGCTTCCACAGCGCCTTTGCCAGTTGGCCCAAATCAATTGTAATCTCGTCTGTCTTGTTTTCCATTCATAAGCTCCATTCCGAATCATAGGCTGCCCCCCGATTTTTCAGGATTTTCAAGGTGAAACCAGGAGGAAAACCCCCGCGCCGCCGCCAATGCAGTATGCGCAGGGCAAACAGATATATGGGGTATTATACCCTCCCCACGTTGGAAAGTCAACCTCAAAGCCCTAAAATTTTCATTGAAAATTAAACAAAAAATGCAGGCCGGTACAGACAGGCCCGCACAAAAAATCAAAAGGGCCGCGCAACATATCAAATGCCGGGTGTTGCGTTTACTTTGGAAATTGAGGGAGGGAAATTATTTTTTATTCTTGAGGAGAAATGGGTTGACAACCCGGTGAGACGTAGAGTATAATATGTCTTACTGGTTTGGACGATTAGCTCAGCTGGTATGAGCATCCGCTTGACGTGCGGGGGGTCACAGGTTCAAATCCTGTATCGTCCACCACGAAAAAGCCTGTAATCTCAACGATTACAGGCTTTTCTCTTTCTGAGCGTTTTGATTATGGGAACCTCTAATAACTATGACAAGAGCAGATGGCAAAAGATTTTGTCAGATGCC
>JAJPXI010000133.1 GCA_021205585.1 Oscillospiraceae bacterium | reverse complement strand
GGGGGGTGGACGCGCCGCCCCCGGACGGCCCCTTGCAGGCGCGGTAACAGCGCGGCCCATGGCCTCCCCCCTTTCCGGCGGGCGGCCATGGGCCGAATCTGTCTTATTCCAAAACGGCCCCTCTCGCGGCGGAGGTGACCAGCTTGGCATAGCGGGCCAGGTAGCCGCTCTGGATGCGGGGCTCCGGGCAGACCCAGGCGGCCCGGCGGCGCTCCATCTCCGCCTCGTCCACCTGCACCTGGATGCTGAAGTTGGGGATGTCGATGGAAATCACGTCCCCCTCCTGGACGAAAGCGATGGGCCCGCCCAGGGCGGCCTCCGGGGAGACGTGGCCGATGGAGGCCCCCCGTGTGGCGCCGGAGAAACGCCCGTCGGTAATCAGGGCCACCTGCTTGTCCAGGCCCATGCCGGCGATGGCGGAGGTGGGGTTGAGCATCTCCCGCATCCCGGGGCCGCCCTTTGGCCCCTCGTAGCGGATGACCACCACGTCCCCCGCCGAAATCTTCCCGGCGTAGATGGCGGCGATGGCGTCGTCCTCGCTGTCAAAGACCCGCGCGGGGCCGGTGTGCACCATCATCTCCTGGGCCACGGCGGAGCGCTTGACCACGCAGCCCTCCGGGGCCAGATTGCCCTTGAGCACGGCGATGCCGCCGTCGGAGGAATAGGGATTGTCGATGGGACGGATGACCTGGGGATCCCGGTTGACCGCGCCCTCCAGGTTCTCCCCCAGAGTCTTGCCGGTGACGGTCAGCACGCCGGTGTCCAGCAGTCCCTTCCGGGTCAACTCCGCCATGACCGCATGGACGCCCCCCGCCCGGTCCAAATCCTCCATATAGGTCTCCCCCGCCGGGGCCAGATGGCACAAATTGGGGGTTCGGGAGGAAATCTCGTTGGACAGCTCCAGGGGCAGCTCAATGCCGCACTCGTGGGCGATGGCGGGCAGGTGGAGCATGGTGTTGGTGGAGCAGCCCAGGGCCATGTCCACCGTGTCCGCGTTGTGGAAGGCGGCCTCGGTCATAATGTCCCTGGGGCAGATATTCCGGCGCACCAGCTCCATAATCTGCATCCCGGTGTGCTTGGCCAGGCGCAGCCGGGCGGACATGACGCCGGGGATGGTGCCGTTCCCGGCCAGGGCCATGCCGATGGCCTCGGTCAGGCAGTTCATGGAGTTGGCGGTGTACATCCCGGAGCAGGATCCGCAGGTGGGGCAGGCATTTTCCTCGTACTCCCGCACCCCGTCCTCGTCCAGCTTTCCGGCGTAATACCCGCCCACCGCCTCAAACATATGGCTCAGGCAGGTGCGGCGGCCGTCGGGCAGCCGTCCGGCCAACATGGGGCCGCCGGAGCAGAAAATGGCGGGGATGTTCAGCCGGGCCGCCGCCATCAGCAGGCCGGGGACGTTTTTATCGCAGTTGGGAATCAGTACCAGGCCGTCGAACTGGTGGGCCATGGCCATGGCCTCGGTGGAGTCGGCGATCAAATCCCGGGTCACCAGGGAGTATTTCATCCCCACATGGCCCATGGCGATGCCGTCGCACACGGCGATGGCCGGAAACTCCACCGGCGTCCCCCCCGCCAGGCGGACGCCGGCCTTGACGGCCTCGGCGATCTTGTCCAGGTTCATGTGGCCGGGGACAATCTCGTTGTGGGAACAGACCACGCCGATCAGGGGGCGCTCCAGTTCCTCCTTCGTATAGCCCAGGGCGTAAAACAGGGAGCGGTTGGGGGCGGTGGGGATTCCTTTTTTCACGTTGTCGGAACGCATACAAATCCTCCTTATCCATGCTGGCCGGGGCGTTACACCTCGACCCATTCCAGTAATTCGGGGCTGATAGAACAGAACCGCTCATGGGTACACGAGCAGAAAATCAGTTCCCGATTTTTCACGAAACACAAGTCCCACAGAAACGTGCCCTGCTGTGGGCCGGTTTCCCAAAAGTCGTAGATATTGTCCTTTTCCAGCAGCCATTTTGCGGTCACCTGGTTGATATTCAGGTAGAGCAGGAGCACCTCCGGTCCGCAGGTGACGGGGGATTCCACGGTGTACTCATACCCGGTGACGCTGTCCGCCAGCGCACCCCACCGGGAGGCGGCAAACTCCTCATAGTCCAGCCCGCAGCAGCTCAGGCAAATTTGGTCGGCATACCGAAACGCCTTTCGGAGAAACCGTCGGTAGCTTTCGCGCCCGGTCAGCGCCCCGTCGTACTCCACAGGCTGCCCCCGAAAATCAGAAATTTTTCTCATACCCTCACTGTCCAATGGAAACGGCGCAACACACTGTATTTTTTGCAGATTTCATCTGTAAAAATGAATTTTTAGCAGCAGGGGACGGGCAGCCGTCTGTCCCCTGCTGCATAGTGGACGCATACCGCAGGGAAATGAAATCCCTGCGGCGAATGTTTAATTGGAAGCAGTATCCAAATCGGCGTCGCCGCCCCAGATCATGTTCTTGCGCAGCTCCTCGCCCACCAGCTCCATCTGGTGCTTTTTCAGCTGGCTGCGCTTGGAGTTGAAGAAGGTGCGGCCATTTTTATTCTCGGCGATCCACTTGCCGGCGAAGGTGCCGTCCTGGATGTCGGAGAGGACGGCGCGCATACGGGCCTTGGTCTCCTCGTGGGGGATGACCCTGGGGCCGGAGACGTACTCACCGTACTCGGCAGTGTCGGAGATAGAGAAGTTCATAGCGGCCACGCCGCCCTTGTTGATCAGGTCGATAATCAGCTTCATCTCGTGGATGCACTCAAAGTAGGCGTTCTCCGGGGCGTATCCGGCCTCCACCAGCGTCTCGAAGCCGCACTGCATCAGATCCACCACGCCGCCGCACAGGACGGTCTGCTCGCCGAACAGGTCGGTTTCGGTCTCGTCGTGGAAGGTGGTCTCCATCACGCCGGCCCGCGCCCCGCCGATGCCGGCGATATAGGCCAGGGCCAGCTTCAAAGCACCGCCGGTGGCGTCCTGCTCCACCGCCACCAGGCAGGGGACGCCCTTGCCGGCCACATACTGGGAGCGCACCGTGTGCCCCGGCCCCTTGGGGGCGGCCATGAACACGTCCACCCCGGCGGGGGGGACAATCTGCTGATAGCGGATGTTGAAGCCATGGGCAAAGGCCAGGGCGTTGCCCTCCGCAAGATAGGGGGCGATGTCCTTTTTGTAGACATCGGCCTGGGCCTCGTCGTTAATCAGCATCATCACGATGTCGGCCCACTGGGCGGCGTCGGCCACGGACTTGACCTCCAGGCCGGCGGCCTGGGCAGCGGCCACGCTCTTGGAGCCCTGCCGCAGGCCCACACAGACCTGGCAGCCGGAGTCCTTCAGGTTCAGCGCGTGGGCGTGGCCCTGGGAACCGTAGCCGATGATGGCGATTTTCTTGCCGTTGAGGTAGTTCAAATCGCAGTCCTTTTCATAGTACATTTTCGCCATGTAAAACACTCCTTTGTATTGACGCGCTTCCTTTCGGGAAGCGCAGATTTACCTTATCTGAGGTAGTATACTACATCTTCCGCCGGAAGAATGTAAACTATGATACAATCTGTCTGGTGCTTACAACACGTTCTTGCCCAGGTTGAACTCGGCCTTCTCCTTGGTGTCGTCCTCCAGGGTATAGGCCCCCCGCTCCAGGGCCACGATGCCGGTGCGCACCATCTCCAAAATGCCGAAGCTCTCCAGCAGCTTCTGCATGGCGTCGTCCTTGACCTCGTTGCCGATGCTGGCCAGGGTCAGGGTTTTCAGGGACACGTCAATGATGGAGGCCCGGAAGATGTTGGCGATCTGGATGATCTCGTTGCGGGCCTCCGCCGTCTCGGCCCGCACCTTGAACATGACCAGTTCCCGGCGGATGGAGCGCTCCGGCAGCAGCTCCTGGACGGAGTAGACCGGAAACAGCTTGCGCAGCTGGTTCATAATCTGGCAAATCATGGCCTCGTCGCACAGCACCTCGATGGTGATGCGGGAGACGGTGGGGTCGTAGGTGGCGCCCACGGCCAGGGATTCGATGTTGTACCCCTTCCGGGAAAACAGCCGGGAGACCTGGGAGAGCACGCCGGCGGCGTTTTCCACCAGGACGGACAGGGTGTGCCGGGTAATGGAATTGTTGTTCATCGTTCAGCCCCCCTTTAATCCAGCAGGAAGTTTGTGGCGCTGGCGCCGCCGGGCACCATGGGATGAACCATGGCATCCTTGTCGATGGCGCACTCGATGACCCAGGCCGTCCCGGAGTCCACGGCGGCGCGGAACACCGCCTCGAACTGCTCCGGCGTGGCCGCCCGGCCCCCCCGGACGCCGTAGGCCTCGGCCAGCTTGACGAAATCCGGCCCCCGATCCAGATCCGTCTGGGAAAAGCGCTTTTCATAAATCAGGTTCTGCCACTGGCGCACCATCCCCAGGGTCTGGTTGTTGAAAATGACGGTGATGATGGGCAGATTGTAGTGCTCCACGGTACACAGCTCGTGGCAGTTCATGCGGAAGCAGCCGTCCCCGGTGCAGTGAACCACCAGCTTGTCCGGATTGCCCACCTTGGCCCCCATGGCGGCCCCCAGGCCGAAGCCCATGGTGCCGAAGCCGCCGGAGGTAATCAGCTGGCCGGGCCGGGAGAAGTGGAAATACTGGGCCGACCACATCTGGTGCTGGCCCACGTCGGTGGCGATGATGGCGTCCCCCGCCACCTTCTGGATAATCTCCAGCACATGATGGGGGTGCAGGGTGCCATCCTCCTTTAAGGGAACCTCTCCCCTGGACTTCACCTGGGCCAGCCATTCTGGGTACTGATGGGCGGGCAGACGGGCGTTGAGCAGCTCCAGCACCCGGCGGGCGTCCCCGATGATGTGGTGGTCGGTGCGCACGTTTTTATCAATTTCCGCCCGGTCGATGTCGATGTGGACAATCTTGGCGTTGGGGGCAAAGGTGTCCGGCGCGGTGGCCACCCGGTCGGAAAAGCGGCAGCCGATGGCGATGAGCAAATCGCACTCATCGGTGGCCAGGTTGGAGGCGTGGGAGCCGTGCATGCCCACCATGCCGGTGAACAGTGGGTGATCCCCCGGACAGGCCCCGCCGCCCATGATGGTGGAGGCCACCGGGGCGTTCAGCCGCTCCATGAATTTGCGGAACTCCGGCACCGCCCCCTTGGAGCGGATGACCCCGCCCCCCACCAGCAC
>JAJPXI010000203.1 GCA_021205585.1 Oscillospiraceae bacterium | reverse complement strand
TCATCGTGCTGTGCAAGCCCCCCTTTTCCATCTCCACCCCGGAGCTGTTCGGCTGCGTTGACTGCCGGAGGATTCGCTGCCGCCCGGACACCGGGGGCATCCTCTCCGCCCTGGAGCAGGGCGACCTGGAGGGGGTGGCCCGGCGGATGTACAACGTGTTCGAGGACGTGCTGACTGGCCCCAGAGCCCAGGAGATTCGGGACATCAAGGACGAGCTGCTCTCCTGCGGCGCCCTGGGGGCCTCCATGAGCGGCACCGGCCCCACGGTGTTCGGCCTGTTCGCAGAGGAAGAACCGGCCCGGCGGGCCGTGGAGCGGCTCCGGGGGCGCTATGAGGAACTTTTCCTGACCCAGCCGGTGTCCTCGGCGCAAATATGGGAATCGAACGCATAAGACGTATAAAACAAAAACACACTGTCCAGACTGGTGAATAAAACCGGAAAGGAGAGTGTGTTTTCTTGTACAGGATTGGACATAAGGGATCTTTCGCCCTCCCCCCAAAGCGGGAGGAAAGGGGCCTTTGGCGGCGGGAGCGGCCCCGGCTGCGCCGGTGGGAGCTGGCCCTGCTGCTGGCCCTGGGAGCCGCCCTGCTGGGGGGCCTGTGGCTGGAAGGGGAACAGGCCGGGCTGTCCGGCAGCCTCATCCGCCTGCACGTGCTGGCCAACTCCGACTCAGAGGAGGACCAGGCCCTGAAATTAAAGGTGCGGGACCAGGTGTTGGAGCAGGCCGGGCAGCTGCTGGAACAGGCTGACTCCCTGGAGCAGGCCCGCCAGGTTTTGGAGGACAACCTGCCCCTGCTGGAGCGGGCCGGGCAGACTGCGGTGAACCGGGCGGGGTACGACTACCCGGTTTCGGTCAGCCTGGAGCAAGCCTGGTTCCCCACTAAGGAGTACGAGGACTTCGCCCTGCCCGCCGGAACCTACCAGGCCCTCCGGGTGGTCATCGGCCAGGGAGAGGGGCAGAACTGGTGGTGCGTGGTCTTCCCTCCCCTGTGCCTGAGCTCCGCCACCGAGAGCGCGGCGGAAATCGCCCTGGACTCCGGCGTCAGCGAGCAGCAGACGGCCCTGATGACCGGGGAATCCGAGGGCTATGTAATCAAGTTCAAGGCCCTGGAGCTGTGGGACAGCCTGAAGCGGCTGCTCTCCTGAGCTTGCGCCAGGTTTTCCACCCTGAGCAGACGGGTCGAATTCAGCTATTTTTTAAATACCCTCCCGGGGTAGTTTTCGGACAGGCTCCCCGGTTCCAAAAAAAGACTTGACAGGGGCCGGGGGGATGTGGTATCCTTATAGTTAGCCTGTGCTAATGGCATGGGCTGGCTTTTCCCTGTAGGGTTAGAATACGCTAATTTCCGGGGCCGTATCGGTTCCCGGGGAACAGGGAAAGCTATACCGGTGCCGGATTCCCGGCCAAAAAAAGAGAGGCGATGCGCTTTGCTGGAGGAAACGCTGGTGCGCCAGTGCGCCCCCACCCTGGCGGGGCTGAAAACGGGGAGCCTGTTTTCTGTGGCCGCCCCCTCCGACCGGGAGCTCTACCAGTGGCTGAAAAGCCTGAACCGGCGGCTGGGGCCAAAGGGGCTGCGGCTGCTGCCCGTGCGGCGGCGGGGGGAGCGGGTGCTGCTCTACCTGTACCGGGGGGAACTGCTGCGCCGGGATTTGGAGGATCAGTCCGCCTGCCGAATGCTGGAGGGGCTGGGATACCCCTGTCCCCGGGCCGGCCAGTGCGTGGCCCGCATGGTGCGCCGGGTGCGGGAGCGCCCGGACTTCCCCCACGAGGTGGGCCTGTTTTTGGGCTACCCTCCGGAGGACGTGCGGGGCTTCATGGAGCGCCGGGACTGCAAACTGGTGGGCTGCTGGAAGGTCTACGGCGACGAGCAAAAAGCCCAGGAGACCTTCCGCCGGTACCGCCAATGCACCGCCGCCTACTGCCAACGCTGGCGCGGCGGCGCGTCCCTGGAGCAGCTGGCCCAGGATGAAAACGGATAAAAAGCAGTTGCTTTTATCAATACGCAGCAATATTACAAAATGTTATTTTAGAAAGGGAGTTTTGCACAATGAAAGCAGCGATTGTCTATTGGAGCGGCACGGGCAACACCGAGGAGATGGCCAGAGCCGTTGCCCAGGGCGCACAGGAGGCGGGGGCCGAGGCCGCTCTGCTGCCCTGTTCCCAGTTTGACCCCGGCCAGGCGGCGGAGTATGACGCCATCGCCTTCGGCTGCGCCGCCATGGGGGCGGAGGAGTTGGAAGACTCGGAGTTCGAGCCCATGTTCGCCCAGTGCGAGGGCAGCCTGGCGGGCAAGCGCGTGGCCCTGTTCGGCTCCTACGGCTGGGGCGACGGGGAGTGGATGCGCACCTGGGAGGAGCGCTGCCGCCAGGCCGGTATCGACCTGGCCTGCGAGAGCGTCATCTGCAACTACGCCCCCGACGTCAACGGCGAGGCCGACTGCCAGGCCCTGGGCCGGGCGCTGGTGGAGTAAATCCTTTGGCTTATTAATCCGTCCAAAACCAGCTTCATCCTGGAACATCAGGCGCACTTAATCAGCGTTTCCCAGGGCAGCGCTGATTAAGTGCGCCTGCGGCGTCTGGTTTAAGGATGTCTTCGTAAAGGCCCTCTCTGTTATTTCAACTCCACAATGGTCACCCCGTCCTCCCCCTCGCCGTAGCGGCCGGGGCGGAAGGATTTAACGTAGCGGCTGCGCTTCAGGTAGTCCCGGATGGCCTTGCGCACGGCCCCGGTGCCCTTGCCGTGAATCAGCGTCACCTGGGTCAGCCTGGCCAGCAGGGCGTTGTCCAGGAAGAAGTCGGCGGCGCTGACCGCCTCGTCGCAGGTCATGCCCCGCAAATCAAGCTCCGAGGCGGCCCCGGCATGGGGCTGGCGCTGGACGCCAGATTGGGCCGTCTGCTTTGGCTTTTTGGCCTGCTCCACCACCCGAACCTCCTCCTGGCGGGCGGTCACCTTCAAAATGCCAGCCTGGAGCTGGAGGGTGCCGTCCTTCTGAACGGCCAGCACGGTGGCCGTGACCCCCATCTTCAGCAGTTCCACCGTATCCCCCTGGACGGCGGGGCGGCCGGCGGGAGGCGGCTCCGGCTCCGGTCCGCCCTGGCCCAGCCGCTCCTCAGCCTGGTTGACCTGGCGGCGCAGAGCCGCCCGGCGCTCGTTCACCTGCTGCCAGTCGGCCTGTTTTTCCTGGGCCCGGCGCATCTCGTTCATCTCCCGGAACACCTGGTCCATCTCCCGGCGGGTGTCCGCCAGCAGGGCCTGGGCCTCGGCCCTAGCCTGGGCGGAGGCCTTTTCCTTCTGCTGCTCCATCTGGCGGCGGTACTCCCTGGCGGCCCTGGCCGACTCCTCCAGCTCCCGCCGCAGGCGGGCCGCCTGCTCCTTCTCCTGCTCCATGGCCGCCCGCTGCTGCTCCAGCCGGGTCAGCACGTCCTCAAAGCGCACGCTGCCCGCGTCCAGCCGCCGGGCGGCCTTTTCAATCACATCCTCCGGCAGCCCCAGCCGCTGGGAGATGGCGAAGGCGTTGGACTTGCCGGGCACCCCCAGCAGCAGCCGGTAGGTGGGGGCCAGGGTCTCCACGTCGAACTGGCAGCAGGCGTTTTCCACCCCGTCGGTGGTCATGGCGTACAGCTTCAATTCCGCGTAGTGGGTGGTGGCGCACACCAGCGCACCCCGCCCCCTGGTCTCCTCCAGAATGGCGGCGGCCAAGGCCGCCCCCTCCACCGGGTCGGTGCCCGCCCCCAGCTCGTCGAACAAAATCAGCGCGTTCTCATCGGCCTGCTCCAGGATGCCTACGATGGTGACCATGTGGGCGGAAAAGGTGGACAGGGACTGGTCGATGGACTGCTCGTCCCCGATGTCGGCCAGCACGTGGGAGAACACCCGGACGGCGGAGCCGTCCCCCGCCGGGAGGTGCAGGCCGCACTGGGCCATCAGGGTCAGAAGGCCGATGGTTTTCAGCGTCACCGTCTTGCCGCCGGTGTTCGGGCCGGTGATGACCAGGGTGTCAAAGTCCTCCCCCAGGCTCAAATCGTTTTCCACCGCCGAGGCCGGATCCAGCAGCGGGTGCCTGGCCCGGCGCAGGAACAGACCCCGGCTGCTGATTTTTGGGGCCGTCCCCCGCATCCGGGCGGACAGCTGGGCGCGGGCGAAGATGCAGTCCAGCTGCACCAGTAAATTATAATTAAGGGAAATATCCTCCTGGAACTGGGCGCACTGGGCGGAAAGCTGGGCCAGGATGCGCTCAATCTCTTTTTCCTCTTTGGCCTTCAGCTCCCGCAGCTCGTTGTTGGCCTTGACCACTCCCATGGGCTCGATGAAAAAGGTGCTGCCGGAACCGGACACGTCGTGAACCAGGCCGGGAATGTCGTTTTTATGCTCCGCCTTGACGGGTACCACGAACCGCCCTCCCCGCTGGGTGACCAGGTTTTCCTGCAAAAACCGGGACTGGGAGGAGCCCAGCAGCCGGTTGAGCACCTCCCGTACCCGGGACTCGGCGGCCCGGATGTGCCGCCGGAGGGAGGACAGCTCCGGGCTGGCGGCGTCGGAAATCTCGTTTTCCCCCGGAATGGAGGAGGTGATGGCGTCCTCCAGGTAGCGGTTGGGTGTCAGGCTCTGGAACAGGGGGGCCAGCAGACCCTGGCCGCCGCCGTATTCCCCCGCCGCGCGGGCCGCGCGCAGCACGGCAGCCACGTCCAGCAGTTCTCTGGTGTTCAGGCTGCCCCCCCGGTTCGCCCGCTGGAGGGCGGCCTGCACCGGCTTGACGCCGGACAGGCTGGGGGAGCCCTTCTGCACCAGCATCTCCAGGGCGGCGGTGGTCTCCGCCAGCCGCCGCTCCACCTCCCTGGGGTCGGCGGAGGGCCGCAGCTCCAGGCAGCGCGCCCTCCCCTCCTGGGTGGCCGCCTGTTGGCTCAGCCGCTCCAGTACACGGGGCAACTCCAGAGTCACCATGGATTTTTCCGCCAAATCTCCCATCGCCCGGGCCTCCCCTCCTGATAAGATTGGTAAAGATACTATACCGCACCCCTGAAAAAAAGTCAATGAAAAACGCCCTGAGATTCCAGTTTTTTCTGAAAGCTCAGGGTGATTCTATCGGGAACCTCTAATAACTAAGGCCTACTGAAAAACCGCAAGGATACGAATTCGCACAAGGAAGCGAATAAGCCATAGC
>JAJPXI010000010.1 GCA_021205585.1 Oscillospiraceae bacterium | reverse complement strand
CTTTTGGCGGAAAAGTTCCGCCAGCCGCCGCAGGCGCATTTAATCAGTGCTTCCCAAGGCATTAAAAATGGCTTGTTTTAATAGCCGCCGCAAAGACGTAGATTTCGTATGAGACAGGATTTTGAAAGCACAGCTTTCAAAATCAAGCTGGGCGCCATCCATATTTTTCATAAAAGGATGAAATCTTTTTATGAAAAATCAGTATTAGACGCTTCAAAAGTACAGCCCTTTTTAATCTGACGAGAGTATTATAAGCCTCTCCCCCGCCCCAGCTGCCAGAAGGCCACGGCGCTGGCGGCGGCCACGTTCAGGGAGTCCACCCCCCGCTCCATGGGGATGCGCACGGTGTAATCGCACAGGGCGATGGTGTCGGCCCTCAGGCCGTCCCCCTCGGTTCCCAGCAGGACGGCCAGCCGCCCAGCCGCCCGGAGCGCCGGGTGGTCGAAGGGAAGGGCGTCCTCCCGCAGGGCCATGGCGGCGGTTTGAAATCCCAGACGCTTCAGCAGGGCCAGGCCGGGGCCGGGCCAGTCGGCGGGGGTTTCCCCCATGCGGCCCCAGGGAATCTGGAACACCGCGCCCATGCTGACCCGGGCGGCCCGGCGGCACAGGGGATCGCAGCAGGAGGGCGTGACCAGCACGGCGTCCATCCCCAGGGCGGCGGCGGCGCGGAAAATGGCCCCTACATTGGTGGCGTCGGTGATGTTCTCCAGCACGGCCACCCGCCGGGCTCCGGCGCACAACTGCTCGGCCCCGGGCAGTTGGGGCCGCCGCATGGCGCACAGGATTCCCCGGGTCAGGGCATAGCCTGTCAGCTCCTCCAGCAGGGCCCGCTCCCCGGTGTAGACCGGCACGTCCCCGCAACGCTCGATGACCGCTCTTCCCTGCCCGGCCAGCTGCCGCCGCTCCATCAGCAGGGACAGGGGCTGGCACCCCGCGTCCAGGGCCCGGTGGATGACCTTGGGGCTTTCCGCGATGAAAATCCCCTTTTTCGGCTCCAGCCGGCTGCGCAGTTGGGCCTCGGTCAGCCGGGCGAACACGTCCATCTCCGGCCTGGACAAGTCGCTCAATTCGATTATATTTTCCATATCCATACTCCTTGCTTCAACGCTGAAAGGAACGAGATACAACATGAACAAGCTGCCCAGGGAATTTTATAATCGGGACACTCTGATTGTGGCCCAGGCCCTTTTGGGTCAGCGGCTGGTGCGGGAATTTGAGGGACGGCGGCTGGTCTGCCGCATTACGGAAACCGAGGCCTACATTGGCCGCCGGGACCGGGCCTGCCACGCCTACCAGTATAAGCGTACCCCCAGAACCCAGACCCTGTTCGCCCGGCCCGGCACCGCCTATGTCTACATGATTTACGGGATGTACCACTGCCTGAACTTGGTCACGGAGCCGGAGGGGGAGCCGGCCGCCGTGCTCCTGCGGGGGCTGGAGCCGGAGGAGGGACTGGAGGAGATGGCCCGCCTGCGCTACGGCCTGCCCCTCCGGGAGCTGACCGCCGCCCAGCGGAAAAACTGGATGAACGGTCCCGGCAAGCTTTGTAAAGCCCTTTCCCTTGACCGCTCTTTTGACGGCGAGGATTTGCTGGGGGACGCCCTCTACATCCTCCCCGGAGAACGGCGGGGCGCAATCCACAGCGGCCCCCGGGTGGGGGTGGACTACGCCGGGGAGGATGCCCTGCTCCCCTGGAGGTTCTGGCTATGATGCTCTTTGATTTGGACGGCACGCTGATCGACTCCAACGGGGTCTGGGCGCAAATCGACGTGGATTTTCTTTCTCAGCGGAGCCTGCCCTGCCCCAAAGGGTACAGCGCCGCCGTGGCCCACATGACCTACCCCGAGGCCGCCCGGTACACCAAAGACCGGTTTCACTTGCAGGAGAGTCCGGAGGAGATTCAGCGCGTTTGGCTGGACATGGCCAGAGAGCAGTACGGAGAGCACATTCCTCTCAAGAAGGGCGTGCTGGAATTTTTGCAGCGGCAGTCGGCCCGGGGCGTTCCCATGGGGATCGTGACTTCCTGCATGGAACCCCTGTGCGCCGCCGTGCTCCGGCGGCACGGCATTGAAACCTTGTTCCGCCAGATTATCACCACCGCCCAGGTCAGCCGGGGCAAGGGCTTTCCCGATATTTACCTGCTGGCCGCCCGGCGGGCGGGGATCCCCCCGGAGAACTGCACAGTGTTCGAGGACTCCCCTGTGGCGGCCAGGGGCGCCAGGGCCGCCGGGATGCGGGTGGTGGGAGTGTACGACCCCTTTTACGCCGCCAGCCGCCGGGAGATGGCGGCCCTGTGCGACCAATACATCGAAAGTTTTTCCCAACTTCTTCACGAATAGCCCGCTGACCCGGCCATGTTTTGGCCGGGCCAGCGGGCTATGGGCTATTTTATATTTTAGTGATGAATTTGGCGGCGGCCTTCAGCATCAGCTTTTTGGTGCCCACGGTGTCAAAGGCGATCTCCACCAGCGCGTCCCCCCCGGCGGACTGGATGGACACCACCATCCCCTGGCCAAAGGCCTTGTGCATCACCATATCCCCTCTGCGCAGTTGGGGCAGACTCTCCCTCGGCTTCGTCTGAAAGGAGGAGGCTCTCGCCACGGAGGACGCGCGAATCTGGGAGGCCGAACGCGGGCCGGACTGGGACAGGTGCCAGCCCCCGAAGGTTCCGGCCACGGCGTTTTTACGGGGGGTAAAGACCCGGGGCTGGGGTTCCTCCTCCGGGGCGGGAAGCTCGCTGCCGGTCTGCTCCAGAAGCTCCGGGGGGATCTCCCCCACAAAGCGGGAGGGCCGGTTGGCGCTGGTTCTGCCGAAGAGCATCCGCTGCCTGGCGCAGGTCATGTACAACCGCTCCCTGGCCCGGGTCATGGCCACATAGCACAGCCGGCGCTCCTCCTCCATCTCCTCGGCCTCCCCGATAGACCGGGTGCCGGGGAAGATGCCCTCCTCGGCCCCCACCACAAAGACCACCGGGAACTCCAAGCCCTTGGCGGCGTGCATGGTCATCATCACCACGCAGTCCTCCCCGGCGTCCGCGGCGTCCAGGTCGGTGTACAGGGCGATTTCATCCAAAAACCCGGCCAGGGATGGCTCCTCCGGCTGATTTTCCAGATAGCTGTTGATGGAGCTCAGCAGCTCCCGCACGTTTTCGATCCTGGCCCGGTTTTCCGGCAAATCCCTGGCCTCCAGGGCGGCCACATAGCCGGTGCGGGCAATGACCTCCTCATAAAAGTCAGGCAGGGGCAGCTCCTTCGCCAGCTTTTGCAGGCCCTTAATCAAATCAACGAATTCCCCGAGTTTGGCCGTCACCCTGGACAGCTCCGGGAACCGCCCGGCCTGCTCCAACACCTGCCACATGGGGATGCCCTCCCTGGCCCCAAGCTCCGCCAGCCGCTCCACCGTGGTGACGCCGATGTTCCGGGTGGGGGTGTTGATGATGCGGCGCAGGCGCAAATCGTCCCCCGGATTGTTGACAACGCACAGATAGGCCAGCATATCTTTGACCTCCATGCGCTCAAAAAAGCGGGTGCCGCCGATGATGCGGTAGGGAATCCCGTTGCGCTTCATGGCCTGCTCCAGCTGGTTGGACTGGGCGTTCATGCGGTAGAGGACGGCATGCTCCTTCCAGCCCCGCCCGGCCCGGTAGCTGTCCAAAATCTGGGCCGCCACAAACTGAGCCTCGTCGTTTTCGTTCACGGCGGTGTGCAGGCGCACCCTGTCCCCTTGGCCCCGCTCGGTCCAGAGCTCCTTGCCCTTGCGCCCCCGGTTGTTGCGGATAACGGCGTTGGAGGCGGCCAGGATGGTTTTGGTGGAGCGGTAATTCTGCTCCAGGCGGATCAGCCGCGCCCCCTTGTAGCGCTGCTCGAAGGAGAGGATATTTTCAATGGTGGCCCCCCGGAAGCGGTAGATGGACTGGTCGTCGTCCCCCACTACGCAGATGTTGTTCCACTTCCCCGCCAGCAGCCCGGCCAGGCGGGACTGGAGGGCGTTGGTGTCCTGATACTCGTCGATAAGGACGTAGCGGAACTGGTTCTGGCAGCGCTCCCGCACCTCCTGGCTGCTCTCCAGCAGGCGGACGGTATGTAAAATCAAATCGTCAAAATCCAGGGCATTGGCGTCCCACAGCCTTTTTTCATACTCCTGATAGACCCGCGCGATTTTCACCAGCCGGATGTCCCCGTCCTTGCGGCAGCGTTCGGCAAAGTCCCCGGACAGTTCCCCCGCGTCCTTCGCTCTGGAGATGTAGCCCAGCACGGAGCGGGGCGGGAACGCCTTGTCGTCCAGGCCCTGCTCCTTGATAATCTCCTTGACCAGCCGGAGGGAGTCGTCGGCGTCGTAAATGGTGAAGGAGCGGTTGAAGCCCAGCTTGTCGATGTCCCGCCGGAGGATGCGCACGCAGGCCGAGTGGAAGGTGGAGGCCCAGATGTCCAGGGCGTCCGGCCCAAGCAGGGCCTCCAGGCGGCTTTTCAGCTCCCCCGCCGCCTTGTTGGTGAAGGTGATAGCCATAATCTGCCACGGCGCCGCCGGTTCCAGACAGCACAGCCGCCGCTGGCGGGGCTGATTCTCCGGCTTCGGGTCGCGCACGTAGCTTTCAAGAAACTCCAGATTCTCCCGCGTCACCCAGTCGGGCACCCGGCTGCTGTCCGAGCCGCAGCCGTAGCGCATCAGGTTAGCCACCCGGTGGATGAGCACGGTGGTCTTCCCGCTGCCCGCCCCGGCCAGCAGCAGCAGCGGCCCCTCGGTGGTCAAAACAGCCCGGCGCTGCTCCTGGTTCAGGTTCATAAAATCCAGCTCTATGGCGGCCCGGCGCGCCCGGCAAAAGCGCGCCGCCAGTTCTTGCTCCAGCATGGCGGTTTCTCCCTCTTCTCCGCTCAGGCCCTTCCCCTGGCCTGTCTGCGTCAAAATCATCTCTTTGCCGGTGATTATACCATAATCCGCCCATTTTTGCAAACGCCCGGCACAAACCCCTGAGGGAGAACCCGGCGCATGGCACAAAACAGGGCTGAAAGGGACGCAGAGGCGGCGGGTTTCTGAAAAGGGAAACCCGCCGCCTTTTTAGGCTGCACCGCAAAGAGCGGCAAGAGTGAATTGCGAGTCAAATTTCCGCCAGACCAACCGGTTTTCGGGTGCAGGAAAAAACGGTCAATTTTCAGAGTAAACGCAACAGAATCAGACAAAATGCAACAGGTTGCGTT
>JAJPXI010000196.1 GCA_021205585.1 Oscillospiraceae bacterium | reverse complement strand
AGTAAACGCAACATATCAAATGCCGGGTGTTGCGTTTACTTTGGAAATTGAGGGGCAAAATCGATTCCCATGCCTTTGAATTGCTCCGCTTGTTTTTCGCCGGCGCTTGTGGTACAATGAACGGGAAGAAAATCGCCCTTTGCGCGCCCTTTTCCGGGCCGCCGGGCGCGGAGGGACGGGCGTTGAAGCAGACCACCACCATCTCCCCCCAGGCGCTCCAGCGCCAGCGGGAGTTTTGCCATCAAATTTCCGAATATAACGCCGCCAGGGGCAAGCAGCCCCTGGCTCTGGTGGACACCTACGGCTGCCAGCAGAACGAGGCCGACTCCGAGCGCCTGCGGGGTTGGCTGGCGCAGATGGGCTACCGGTTCACCCAGCGGGAGGAGGAGGCCGACGTGATCGTGCTGAACACCTGCGCCGTGCGGGAGCACGCGGAGGACCGGGTGTTCGGCAACGTGGGGGCGCTGGTGCATACCAAGCACCGCCGCCCCAGCCAGATCATTTGCCTGTGCGGATGCATGATGCAGCAGCCCCAGGTGGCCCGGCGCGTCCGGGAAACCTACCGCCATGTGGACCTGGTGTTCGGCCCCCACGCCTTGTGGCGCTTCCCGGAGCTGCTGTGGCAGGCCCTCTCCCGCCGGGTGCGGGTGTTCGACGTGGAGGACGAGCCCGGCTCGGTCTGCGAGGGCATCCCTCAGGTTCGGGAGAGCGGCGTGAAGGCCTGGGTATCCATCATGTACGGCTGCAACAATTTCTGCACCTACTGCATCGTCCCCTACGTCCGGGGGCGGGAGCGCTCCCGCCGGCCGGAGGACATTTTGCGGGAGGTGGAGCAGCTGGCCGCCCAGGGCGTGCGGGAGATTACCCTGCTGGGGCAGAATGTGAACTCCTACGGGAAGGATTTGCCGGAGGCCGTGGATTTCGCCTGGCTTCTGGAGCAGATTAACGCAGTGGAGGGGGAGTTCTGGATTCGCTTTATGACCTCCCACCCCAAGGATGCCACCGAGCGGCTGTTTGATACCATGGCCCGCTGCGCCAAGGTGGCCCCCGCCCTCCACCTGCCCTTCCAGGCGGGGAACGACCGGGTGCTGAACGCCATGAACCGGGGGTACACCAGCCGGGAATATCTGGACAAGGTGGCCGCCCTGCGCGCCCGGATTCCCAACCTGGCGCTGACCTCCGACGTCATCGTGGGCTTCCCCGGAGAGACCACCGCCGAGTTTGAGGACACCCTGGCCCTCATCTCCCAGGTGGAGTTCGACGCCCTGTTTACCTTTATCTACTCCCCCCGCCAGGGCACCCCGGCGGCCTCCATGCCCGACCCGCTGCCCATGGAGGAGAAAAAAGCCAATTTCCAGCGCCTGCTCCAGGCGCAAAATGAGATTTCCAGCCGCAAACACCATGGCTACATCGGCAAAACCCTGCGCTGCCTGGTGGACGGGGAGGGCAGGGATCCCCGGAACAACCTGACCGCCCGCACCCCCGGCAACCGCCTGGTGCATTTGAACGGCGGGAAGGAGCTGGTGGGGCGGTTCGTCCCCCTGACCATCACCGGCGCCACCACCTGGGCCCTGTTCGGCAGGCCGAGCGAGGAGGAACCCCTATGCCAGAAGCCATGACCCCCATGATGAAGCAGTATCACCAGATGAAGCAGGAAAACCCGGACTGCCTGCTGTTTTTCCGTCTGGGGGATTTTTATGAGATGTTCAACGAGGACGCCAAAATCGCCGCCCGCGAGCTGGACTTGACCCTGACCACCCGGGATCGGAACAAGCCGGAGGGGGAGCGGGTGCCCATGTGCGGCGTGCCCTACCATTCGGTGCAGGCCTACCTGTCCCGGCTGATCGCCAAGGGGTACAAGGTGGGCATCTGCGAGCAGATGGAGGATCCGGCCCTGGCCAAGGGCCTGGTGGAGCGGGAGCTGACCCACATCGTCACCCCCGGCACGGTCATCGACGAAACCATGCTGGACGAGGGGCGCAACAATTATATCTGCGCCGTCTACCTGGAGGACGGGCAGGGGGGCCTGAGCTTCTGTGACATCTCCACCGGGGAGTGCTTCGCCGCCGCCTATGACGGCCCGGAGCTGACGGGGCATCTGATCAACGAGCTGTGCCGCTTCTCCCCCAGGGAGGCCATGCTGTCCGACGGGGCCTTTGCAAACGGGACGCTGCTGGACTATCTGCAAACCAGGCTGGAATGCCGCTGCGAGCAGGGCGGGGAGGAGCGATTTTCCCGGGAAAAGGCCGAAGCCCTGGTGGACAAGCAGTTCCCCTCCCGGCAGAAGGACGCCCCGGAGGCGGCTGTGCGGGCCACCGGGGCGCTGCTGTCCTACTTATATCAAACGCAGAAAACCGACCTTTCTTACATTTCTACCCTGCGCCTCAGCGCGGACTCCCAGTACATGGAGCTTGACCCGGTGGCCCGGAGCAATCTGGAACTGACCGAAACCCTGCGCGTCAGGGAGAAAAAGGGCAGCCTGCTGTGGGTGCTGGACAAAACCCGCACCGCTATGGGCCGCCGGCTGATTCGCGCCTGGCTGGAGCGGCCTTTGCTGTCCCCGGAATTGATCAACCGCCGCCTGGACGCGGTGGAGGAGCTGGTGGGGAATGCCATTGGCCGGGAGGAGTTATCCCTGTGCCTGCGGGACGTCACCGATTTGGAGCGGCTCATTGGCCGCATCGTCTACGGCAGCGCCGGAGGCCGGGACCTGGCGGCCCTGGCCAGGGGGCTGGAGGCCCTGCCCGCCGTACAGAAGCAACTGGAGCAGGCGAAAAGCCCCCTGCTGCAAGCCCTGGCCGGACAGATTGACAGTCTGCCCGGCCTGCGGGCCCTGCTCAGCGCCGCCCTGGTGGACGAGCCGCCTCTGGGCGTCCGGGAGGGCGGCATCATCCGCCCCGGCTGGGACAAGGAGGCCGACCGTCTGCGCCACATCCAGACCGACGGGAAGAGCATGGTGGCCTCCATTGAGGCCAGGGAGCGGGAGCGCACCGGCATTAAAAACCTGAAGGTGGGCTTCAACAAGGTATTCGGCTACTACATCGAGGTGTCCAAGGCCAACTACTCCCTGGTGCCGGAGGACTACATCCGCAAGCAGACTTTAGTCAACTGCGAGCGGTTCATCACCCAGGAATTGAAGGATTTGGAGCAGGAGATTCTCTCCGCCCAGGACCGGCTGACCGCCCTGGAGTACCAGCTGTTCTGCCAGCTGCGGGAGGCGGCCGGCAAGCAGGCCGGGCAGATTCAGCGCACCGCCGCCGCCGTGGGGCAGGTGGACGTGCTGCTGTCCTTTGCCCTCACCGCCAGCGCCAACCGCTACTGCCGCCCCCAGGTGGATTTGTCCGACCGACTGGAGATTACAGACGGCCGCCACCCGGTTGTGGAGCAAATGCTGAGCGATGCCCTGTTCGTCCCCAACGACACGGTGATGGACGGGGAGGACAACCTGCTGGCCATCATCACCGGCCCCAACATGGCGGGCAAGTCCACCTATATGCGCCAGGTGGCCCTCATCGCCCTGATGGCCCAGGTCGGCTCCTTCGTCCCGGCCAAAAGCGCCCATATCGGCGTCATCGACCGGGTGTTCACCCGCATCGGCGCGTCGGACAACCTGGCCGCCGGGGCCTCCACCTTTATGGTGGAGATGAACGAGGTGGCCCAGCTGCTCAAACACGCCACCCCCCGCAGCCTACTGATTTTAGACGAAATAGGCCGGGGCACCTCCACCTACGACGGCATGGCCATCGCCAGGGCCGTGCTGGAATACTGCGCCGACCGGGAGCGGCTGGGCTGCAAGACCCTGTTCGCCACCCACTACCACGAGCTGACCGCTCTGGAGGGGCAGCTGCCGGGGGTAAAAAATTACAATATCTCCGCGAAAAAGCGGGAAAAGGACATCGTTTTCCTGCGGAAAATCGTCCCCGGCGGGGCCCAGGCCAGCTACGGTATCGAGGTGGCCCAGCTGGCCGGGGTGCCGGAGCAGGTCATCGACCGGGCCAGGGAAATCTTACAGGAGCTGTCCGCCCAGGGCTGGATCCCCCAGCTCCCCCGGACGGAGGCAGCCCCGCCCGCGGAGGACGCCCAGGCCGCCCCGATCGCCGCCGCCCAGCGCCGCGGCAGCGGGGAAACCCAGACCCCCATCGAGGCGCTGAATTTGCTCTATCAGTGGAAGGCCCAGCTGGAAAACACGGACGAGGCCTGAACCGAAAAAGGAGACTCCCATGGCCCATATTCAACAATTAGACCCCCATGTGGCCGATTTGATCGCCGCCGGGGAGGTGGTAGAGCGCCCGGCCAGCGTGGTCAAGGAGCTGCTGGAAAACGCCGTGGACGCCGGCGCGTCCTCCGTCACGGTGGAGATCCGCCGGGGCGGGATGGAACTCATCCGCGTCACCGACGACGGCTGCGGCATCGCCTCTGACGAGGCGGAGCTGGCCTTCCTGCGCCATGCCACCAGCAAGCTGCGCACCGAGTACGACCTGGAGGCCATCGGCACCCTTGGCTTCCGGGGGGAGGCCCTGGCGGCCATCGCCGCCGTGTCCCGGGTGGAGCTGCTGACCCGCACCCAGGACGCGCCCCTGGGCGTGGCCCTGAGCCTGGAGGGGGGCGCTGTCACCGGGCGGGAGGACAGCGGCTGCCCCGCCGGAACCACCATGCTTGTCCGGGATCTGTTCTTCAACACCCCCGCCCGGCTGAAATTCCTCCGGCGGGACAGCGCCGAGGGGGCCGCCGTCATGTCGGTGGTTCAGCGGGAGGCCCTGGCCCACCCGGAAATCGCGATTACTTTCCTGCGGGACGGCAGGGCGGATCTGCGCACCCCGGGGGACGGCCAGCTGCGCTCCGCCCTTTACAGCGTGCTGGGCCGGGACATGGCCCTGGGCTTTCTCCCCGCCAAAGGCAGCGGGGAGGGGGAGGTGTCGGTGTCCGGATTTGTCAGTATGCCCGTGTGCTGCCGGGGCACCCGGGCCAGCCAGTTCTTTTTCGTCAACGGCCGCTGGATCAAGTCCCAGACCCTGACGGCGGCCCTGGAGCAGGCCTACGCCAACCAGAAGATGGTGGGCAAATTCCCCGGCTGCGTGCTGCACATCTCCACAAAGCTCTCCGCCGTGGACGTGAATGTCCACCCCACAAAGAGCGAGGTGAAATTCGTCTCCGAGCGGCACATCTTTGACGCGGTCTACCATGCGGCCCTGTCCGCCCTCCAGGGG
>JAJPXI010000205.1 GCA_021205585.1 Oscillospiraceae bacterium | reverse complement strand
TGTGGGCGGCTTTGTGGTGGGTGTGGTTCTTTTTGTTCTGGGTCTTGCGGGGCCCCTGGGTGCCTTGGGGGGTGGTGGTGGCCTTGGCAATCGGGGGGGTGGAGGAGGAGCGCTGGATGCCGGTGTTCATATAGGCCTCGTTGTCGTAGCAGAAATAGGTGAAGTCGTGGCCCCGCTCCATGGCCCCGGACAGGGACTGCAAACCGATGTCGTAAGTGCCCCCGTCCCCGCCGACGGTGATGAATTTGAAGGTCTCGTCGATTTTGCCCCGGCGCTTCAGGGCCTTGTAGGCGGCCTCCACGCCGCCGATGGTGGCCGAGGCGTTTTCAAAGGCCGAGTGGATGTAGCTGTCCTCCCAGGCGGTGTAGGGGTACAGGAAGGAGGACACCTCCAGGCAGGAGGTGGCGTTGCTGATGACCGCCTTGTCCCCCGGCTCCAGGGCCCGCAGGATGCCCCGGCAGGCCACACCCGCCGCGCAGCCGGCGCAAAGCCGGTGGCCGCCTACAAATCGCTCAGGCTTGTTCATCTCCTGTTTCAGATTATACGCCATCGTCTGTCGCCTCCCTTTGTCCCATATGGGTGTACAATTCCCCGGTCTGGCCGGTTTCCAGGATGCGCTGGAGCCGGTTATATACCGTCTCGATGTCCTCCACGGCGCAGTCCCGGCCGCCCAGGCCGTAGACCACGTTGATCAGCCGGGGGCGCTGGGGCAAATCGTAGCAGGCCGAGCGGGTTTCGGCGAACAGGGGGCCGCCGCAGCCGGAAAAGCCCTCGCTTTTGTCCAGCACGGCCACCGCCCCGCAATGGCCCAGGGCCTGAGCCAGTTCCCGGGCGGGGAAGGGGCGGAACACCCGCACCTTGACCAGCCCCACCTTCCGGCCCCGTTGGCGCAGCCGGTCCACGCAGGCCTTGGCGGTGCCGGCGGTGGAGCCGATGAGGACGAGGGCGGCCTCCGCGTCCTCCATGCGGTATTCCTCCAGCATTCCGTATTTGCGGCCAAAGGTCTTTTCAAAGTCGGCGGCCACCTCCAGGATGATGTCCCGGGCGGCCAGCATGGCGTGGGCCTGCTGAACCTTGTGCTCCATGTAGAAGGGGCAGGTGTCGTAGGGGCCGACGGCCAGGGGGTTTTCCTTTTTCAGCAGATAGTTTTCCGGCTCATACTCTCCCACGAAAGCCTTGACCGCTTCATCCTCCTCCAGCAGGATATTTTCCACCGCGTGGGAGGTGATAAAGCCGTCCTGGCAGGTCATGATGGGCAGGCGGGCCTTTTCCCCGATGCGCATGGCCTGGAGGAAATTGTCGTACGCCTCCTGGTTGTTCTCGGCGTAGACCTGAATCCAGCCCGCGTCACGGGCGCCCATGGAGTCGGAGTGGTCGTTGTTGATGTTGATGGGGCCGGTCAGCGCCCGGTTGACCACGGCCAGGGTGACGGGCTGGCGGGCGGAGGCGGTGACGTAGAGCATTTCATACATATAGGCCAGGCCGGCGGAGGAGGTGGCCGTGACCGCCCTGGCCCCGGCGGCCTGAGCGCCCAGGCAGGTGGACATCGCGGAGTGCTCGCTCTCCACCGTGACGAACTCGGGGTCCCCCGGGCCGTCGGCGGCGAATTGGGCTAAATACTGGGGGATCTCCGTGGAGGGGGTGATGGGGAACGCGGCGAACACGTCGGGGTTGATCTGCCGCATGGCCCAGGCCACGGCCTCGTTGCCGGAGAGGCGGTTGCGGATAGACATACTCAAAGGCCCTCCTTTTCCATGTGAATGGCCCCGAAGGGGCAGACCTTGGCGCAGATGCCGCAGCCTTTGCAGTGGTCAAAATCGAAGTCCTGCCGCTTGCCCTCCAGAACGGGGATGGAGGCGTCGGGGCAGAAGGGGGTGCAAAGCAGGCACTGCTTGCACTTGCCCGAATCCCAGCGGGGCACGTCGGAGCGCCACTCGCCGGTTTTGATGATGCGGGCGGTGCCGCCCTGGGGGATCTCGCCGCCGGTGGTCATCTCCTGCCAGGGAGTCTGCTCGGTAATGGTCAATGGATCTCGAATCATGCTCGGCTTACCTCCTCCATCGCGGTGGTCAGGGCCTGCATATTGCCCTGGATGACCTGGGGCTTATGGGCGAACTTGTGGCGGTAGGAGCCCTCCATGTTCACCACGAACTCGGCGGGATCCACCACCCGGCTGACCTGCACCACGGCGGCCAGCATGGGGGTGTTGGGGAAGTATTTGCCCAAACACTCCTCGGAGATGCGCCGGGCGTCCACCGTGTACACCGGCCCCCGGTAGCCCCGCAGCAGGGGGCGCAGCTGCTGGGGGGCCTTGTGGGAGTTGATGATAATGCCCCCCTGCTCGTTCAGCCCGGCGGTGACGTCTACTGTGTGCAGCAGGGATTCGTCCACCACCACCACATAGTCGGGGGTGTAGATGTTGGAATGGATGGTGCAGGGGGTTTTGCTGATGCGGTTGTAGGCGGTGATGGGCGCGCCCATGCGCTCCGGGCCGTACTCCGGGAAGCCCTGGACGTACAGGCCGGAGGCGAAGGCGGCGTCGGCCAGCAGCAGGCAGGCCGTTTTGGCCCCCTGGCCGCCCCGGCCATGCCAGCGGATTTCAGTCATTTCCTTCAAAGAACCTCAACTCCTTAATAAAAATACCCGTCCTTCGTAAAAGGACGGGTATAAAATATACTCGTTGTACCACCTGTTACTGCGTACCAGCATACGCGCTCTTCGATAACGGGAAGTCCCGGCGGAGCTTACTTGCCAAGGCGTTCAGTCCGCGGCTCGGGAGGGATTTTCCCCTTTCCTCGACTAAGGCCCGGCTCCCACCGCCCCGGACTCGCTGCGCTGTGGATGGAAAGGGTACTGACTCCGTCAAAGCCATTTGCAAAAGATATTATACGACAGGGAAAAGCAAATGTCAACAGGAAAATAAAATCCTTTTTATGGATAATCCGCCTGTCCCGCCGGGCGGAATTCGGCGGGACAGGCGGGGAACCGGATTTACTGCTCCAGCCGCTGCTCCAGGGCCTCCAGCTGGCTGGCCAGCTCTGCGGGGATTTTGTCGCCGAATTTTTCGTAGAACTGGCGGATGCTGGCCGCGTCCTGCTTCCACAACTGTGGGTCTACGCTGAGCAGGCCCCGCAGGGTGGCCTCGTCCACGCCGGAGTCCTCCAGGTTGATGTCCTCCGGGCGGGGGAGGAAGCCGATGGGGGAGACGTCTGCCTCGGCCTCGTTGAAGCAGCGCTTCATGATCCACTCCAGCACCCGCAGGTTGTCCCCGAAGCCCGGCCAGATGAAGTGGCCGTCCTCGTCGGTGCGGAACCAGTTGACGTTAAAAATCTTGGGGGCCTTGTCGCCCAGCGTTTCGCCCATGTCCAGCCAGTGCTGCCAGTAGTCGGCCATATTGTACCCGCAGAAGGGGAGCATGGCCATGGGATCCCGGCGCACCACGCCCACGGCTCCGGCGGCGGCGGCGGTGGTCTCCGAGGCCATGGCAGAGCCGACGAACACGCCGTGCTTCCAGTCGAAGGACTGGTAGACCAGAGGGGCGGTTTTGGCCCGGCGGCCTCCAAAGACGATGGCGCTCAGGGGTACGCCTTTGGAATTTTCAAATTCCGGGGAGATGCAGGGGCAGTTTTTGGAGGGGGCGGTGAAGCGGGAATTGGGGTGGGCGCCCTTTTCGGTAGAAACCGCCCCATCCCAGGGGTCGCCCTTCCAGTCGATGGCGTTGCGGGGCGGATTTTTGTCCAGGCCCTCCCACCAGACCGTGTTGTCGTCCAGGTTGTGGCACACGTTGGTGAAGATGGTTCCCTGCCGGGTGGTGGCCAGGGCGTTGGGGTTGGATTTTTCGTTGGTGCCGGGGGCTACGCCGAAGAAGCCGTACTCCGGGTTCATGGCCCACAGCCGGCCGTCCTCGCCCACGCGAATCCAGGCGATGTCGTCCCCCACGCACCAGACCTTCCAGCCCCGCTCCCGGTAGTAGGCGGGGGGAATCAGCATGGCCAGGTTGGTCTTGCCGCAGGCGGAGGGGAAGGCGGCGGCCAGGTAGCGCACCTCGCCCTGTGGGTTCTCAATGCCTAAAATCAGCATATGTTCGGCCATCCAGCCCTCGTCCCGGCCCAGGACGGAGGCGATGCGCAGGGCGAAGCACTTTTTGCCCAGCAGCACGTTGCCGCCGTAGGCCGAGTTCACCGACATGATGGTGTTGTCCTCCGGGAACTGGACGATGTAGCGGTTTTCCGGGTCGATGTCCGCCGTGGCGTGCAGGCCCTTGATGTAGTCGGGGGAGTCCCCCAGAGCGTCCATCACCTTCTGGCCAACTCTGGTCATGATTGCCATATTCAACACCACATAGATGGAGTCGGTCAGCTCGATGCCGTACTTGGCGAAGGGGGAGCCGATGACGCCCATGGAGTAGGGGATGACGTACATGGTGCGGCCCACCATAGAGCCGTCGTACAGCTTGTACAGCCTAGCGTACATCTCCTGGGGATCCATCCAGTTGTTGGTCGGCCCGGCGTCCTCCTGTTTGCGGCAGCAGATAAAGGTGCGATCCTCCACCCGGGCCACGTCGTTGGGCCTGGTGCGGTGCAGTTAGCAGCCGGGCAGCTTTTCCTCGTTGAGCTTAATCATCTCGCCGGTGGCGCAGCCCTGGGCGCGCAGCTGCTCCAACTGGGCCTCTTCGCCGGTAATCCAGATAATCTCATCCGGGCGGGTGCGGGCGGCCATGTCGTCGATCCAGTCCAGGACATGGCGGTTTGTCGTCAATGCCATAAATGCGTCCTCCTTCGTTTGCGGGAACAAATAGATATTTATATTGTATTTTACTTTCAAAAAAAAAGCAAGAGGAAAGGGAGACTTTACGGAAAAATTTTTTCCGCCAGGGCGGCGAACTCCGAAAGGCCCAGCCGCTCCCCCCGCACGTCCTCCGGCAGGCCGCAGGAGAGCAGGATGTCCCGCAGCGCCTCCTTGGAGTACAAGTCCCCGAAGGCGGCGGACAGGGCGTTGAGCAGGGTTTTCCGCCGCTGGCCGAAGGCGGCCCGAACCACACGGAAAAAGGCATCCTCGTCCCGCACCGGCACCGGGCAGGGCCGGGGGGTCAGCCGCACCACCGTGGAGATGACCTTTGGGGCGGGGAGGAAGCACTCCGGCCCCACGTCGAACAGGCGCTGGCACCGGGCGTAATACCGGCACAGCAGGGAGAAAGCCCCGTATTCCC
>JAJPXI010000230.1 GCA_021205585.1 Oscillospiraceae bacterium | reverse complement strand
CCATTTGGCCGGGGAGAGGGCGCGGGGCGGGGCTTTGCCCCGCCGGGGCGAGCTGGATGGGGCACCCCGGCCCCGGTTCCGGCATGACCCGCCGCCACACCCGCAGGAAGGTATCCCGGTCGCTGCCGTACTGGCCGGGGCCGGGCAGGGCAGTCGTTTCAGTTTCCATGTAAGCACCTCCTGCTTCAATTTATGTCGGGGGCAGGGGACTTGTAACCGGGGGATTTTTGTGCTATAATGCGCTACGCGGCGGGAAAAACCTTTTCCCGCCCGCTGAAATGACGGAACAAAGCAACCCCTTACGTTAAGGAGAAGAAGCCATGCTGGAACTGAAAAATTTATGCTACCAGGCCCAGGGGGAGGACGGCCCGGCGGATATTCTGCGCAACATCTCCCTGACCGTGGCCGACGGGCGGCTTGTGGCCGTCACCGGGCCAAACGGCGGGGGCAAGACCACCCTGGCAAAAGCCATCATGGGCCTGGTGGAGCCCACCGGCGGACAGATTTTGTGGAACGGGGCCGACGTGACCGGCCTGAACGTCACCCAGCGGGCCGGCCTGGGCATCAGCTACGGTTTTCAGCAGCCCCCCCGGTTCAAGGGCCTGCGGGTGCGGGATTTGCTGGAGCTGGCGGCGGGCAAGTCCGGACTGAGCCAGGAGGAGTGCTGCCAGTACCTGAACCGGGTGGGCCTGTGCGCCGGGGACTATATCGACCGGGAGGTGGACGCCTCCCTGTCCGGCGGGGAGGTCAAGCGCATTGAAATCGCTACCATCCTGGCCCGCCCCGCCGGGCTGATGATTTTCGACGAGCCAGAGGCCGGCATCGACCTGTGGTCCTTCTCCCGGCTGACCGACACCTTCCGGGCCATCCACGAGAGCAGGAAATCCACCCTGCTGATCATCACCCACCAGGAGCGCATTTTAAGCCTGGCGGACGAGATTATCCTGGTGGCCGCCGGGCGGGTATCCATGCAGGGCCCAAGGGACAAGATTTTTCCTGAAATTCTAGACGCCACAGCGGGGTGCAGCTATCGGACGGGGGGTGAGCGCGGTGAGTGCCTTTGACAACGAAATCGACCGGGAACTGCTGCGGCAGGTTGCCGATTTGGAGGCGGTTCCCCAGGGGGCCTACAACATCCGCAAAAACAGCCAGTTAGACGGCCGCGCCTCCAGCGCCAACATCGAGATTACCAGCAAGCCCGACAAGCCGGGCATCGACATCCGGGTGAAGGCGGGCACGCAAAACGAGTCGGTTCACATCCCGGTCATCATCACCGAGATGGGCGTGACCGAGCTGGTCTACAACGACTTTTTCATCGGCCCCGACTGCGACATCACCATCGTGGCCGGCTGCGGCATCCACAACTCCGGCTGCGAGACCAGCCAGCACGACGGGGTGCACACCTTTTATATCGGCCCGCGCTCCAGGGTGCGCTATGTGGAAAAGCACTACGGCTCCGGGGATGGCACCGGGGGCCGGGTGATGAATCCCCAGACGGTGGCCTACCTGGAGGAGGACGCCTGCCTGGATATGGAGACCAGCCAGCTGGGCGGCGTGGACTCCACCAAGCGGTACACGAAAGTAACAGCCGGAGCCGGGGCCGAAATCGTCATCACCGAAAAGCTGATGACCCACGGCGGCCAAAGCGCCCAGTCGGAGATGGACGTCATCCTGGCGGGAGAGGGGGCCAGCGGGCGCATCGTCTCCCGCTCGGTGGCCAGGGAGCAATCGGAGCAGGTGTTTTACCCCCGGCTCATCGGCCAGGCCCCCTGTTTCGGCCACGTCCAGTGCGACGCCATTATCATGGATCGGGCCAAGGTCAAGTCCATCCCCGCCATCACCGCCGACCACCCGGACGCCCAGCTGATTCACGAGGCCGCCATCGGGCGCATCGCCGGGGAGCAGATTTTGAAGCTGATGACCCTGGGGCTGACCGAAGAAGAAGCGGAAGAGAGGATTTTAAATGGATTTTTGCGATGACGCCGCCTTTTGCGCCGCCCTGATGGAGGCGGCCAATGGCCCCGGCCAGCTGCTGCCCCGGATGAACGCCCGGATCGTCTCCCTGACCAGGGACGGACGGGCCGAGGGGGAGCTGACCCTGGGCAAGGAAAACCAGAACCCCTGGGGCACCGTCCACGGCGGCGCTCTGGCCACCCTGGCGGACACGGTGGCGGGGGCCTGCGCGGTGGCCGCCACGGGCTGCGTCTGCGTGACGGTGGACTTCTATCTCAATTACCTGCGCCCCGCCCTGGGCGGCAAGGTGCACTGCGCCGCCCAGGCTGAGCACATCGGCAAAACCCTGAGCGTCGTCCAGGTGCGCATCCGGGACGAGCAGGGGAAAGCCCTGGCCACGGGGCAGTTCACCCTCTGCCGCACCGGCCCCCTGGAGGGCGCTGAATGAGCCAGGAAAACCGGCTGCTCCAGGGAGGGATTTTTTCCTCCCTGGTACGCTTTGCCCTGCCCTTTCTGGCCGCCGCCCTGCTCCAGCAGCTCTACGGCACGGTGGACACCCTGACGGTGGGCCGCCTGAGCGCCAACGCCGCCGCCGGCCTGTCCGCCATCTCCACCGGAGCCCAGATCATCTATATGGTCACCACTCTGGTCATGGGCCTGGCCACCGGGGGCACCGTGCTCATCGGCCAGTATGTGGGCTCCGGCCAGCAGGAGAACGTCAAACGGGCCATCGGCACCATGTTCCCGGTGTTCGGCATCGCGGCGGTGGTGCTCTCCGCCCTGTTGGTGGGCTTTTCCGGGGGCATCGTCCGGCTGATGCAGGTGCCGGAGGCCGCCGCCCCCGCTGCCCGGCAGTATCTGATCATCTGCGGCGCGGGCATGATTTTCGTCACCGGGTACAACATGGTCAGCGGCATCCTCCGGGGCCTGGGGGACTCCAAAACCCCTATGCTGCTGGTGGCCATCGCCTGCGTCATCAATATCATCGGGGACATCGTGCTGGTGGGCCCCATGCAGATGGGCGCGGCGGGGGCCGCCGTGGCCACCATCGTCGCCCAGGCCGTCAGCTTTCTTTCCTCTTTATTCATTCTCAAACGGAGAAAGGACTTCCCCCTGACCTTTCGCCGCTCCAGCTTCGCCCTGAAAAAAGAACAGGCCCGGCTGCTGCTGAAATTAGGGGTTCCCGTGGCCCTGCAGGACTTCTGCATCGGCATCTCCTTCGCCCTGATTTCCGCCTTTGTCAACCGGCTGGGGCTGGAGCAGTCGGCCTGCGTGGGAGTGGCCTCCCGCATCTCCACCATCGCCATGCTGGCGGCCACCGCTTTTATGTCGGCCATCGCCGCCATGACCGCCCAGAACATGGGCGGCGGCCAGCCCGGACGGGCGGTGCAGTCCATGAAGTGGGGGATGGTGATTTCCGCCGTGCTGAGCTTCGCTGCATGCGCCGTGGTGGAGTGCTTCCCCGCCGCCGTCCTGGGCTTTTTCACCGACGACGCCGGGGTCATCGCCCAGGGCGTGCTCTATCTGCGCTCCAATATGCTTGACGTGGCCCTGGTGCCCTTCGTGTTCTGCATGAACGGCTTTTTCAGCGGCTGCGGGCACACGGGCTTTTCCATGGCAAATAACCTGATCAGCACCTTCGGCGTGCGTGTGGCGGGCACCCTGCTCATCTCCCTGCTGCCGGGAGCCACCATGTTCCACATCGGTCTGGCCGCCCCCGCCGCCTCCGCCGCCCAGATTGTCATCGAGGTGGTCTACCTGGCCAGCGGCCGGTGGCGGCGGGGCGATATGTTTTCCCAACAAAAGCTTGACGAGGTGACGGCATGAAGAGCGCGATTGTCATGACCAGCTTTGGCACCAGCGTACCCCAGGCCCAGGAGGACATCGCCGCGGTGGAGGGGGCCCTGGCCGCCGCCGCGCCGGGGTACCGCTGCGTGCGGGCCTTTACCAGCCCAACCATCCGAAAAATTCTCGCCGGGCGGGGGACAAGCGTCCCTAGCATGACCCAGGCGCTGGAGCGGCTGCGGGGCGAGGGGACGGAGCGGGTGGCGGTGCAGCCCACCCACCTGCTCTACGGCTTTGAATATGACCGGCTGAAGACCCAGGCCCAGGCCGTGGCCCCCTGCTTTCAGGCGCTGCGCGTGGGGCGGCCCCTGCTGGCCGGCACGGAGGACATTTTAGCCTTTGCCGGCGGGCTGTGCCAAACTTACCCCGCCCAGGAGGGCGGGGCGGTGGTCTTTATGGGCCACGGCACCGGCCACTTCGCCAACGCCGTCTACCCCGCCTTACAGACCGCCCTGTCCCTGCGGGGCCGGGAGGATCTGTTCGTGGCCACGGTGGAGGGCTGGCCCGCCCTGGAGGACTGGCTGCCCCGGCTGGCCGGGCGGGAGGTGCGCCTGGTTCCCCTGATGCTGGTGGCCGGGGAACACGCCAAAAAGGACATGGCCGGCGGCGGCCCGGACAGCTGGAAAAGCCGCCTGGAGGGGGCGGGGTGCCGGGTTTCCTGCGCCCTGACCGGTCTGGGAAGACTGGACTGGGTGCAGCAGATGTACCGCCAGCGGCTGCTGGAGACCCTTTCGGAGGGGATATAATCCATGGGTCTGTCATAATACCATTGCGAGGAGGCGGCCTGATGGCCCTGTATCTGTCAACGCTGGAGCACAGCCGGGTTCCCATCCAGGTGCGGGAGATCCTCTCCTTCACCCGCGCCGTCACCCGTGCTCTGACCGGGCGGGTGCGGGAGATGCCGGGGGTGTCCGGCTGCGTGCTGCTGTCCACCTGCAACCGCACGGAGCTGTACATATCGGCCCCGGAACCCCTGTGCCCCGGCGCTCTGCTGTGCGCGGCGGCGGAGGTGGACTACGCCCCCTTCGCCGGCGCCTTTTACACCTGCCGGGATCAGGAGGCCGTGCGCCATCTGCTGGAGGTGGCTGCCGGCCTGCGCTCCAGGGTCTGGGGGGAAGACCAGATTATCACCCAGGTGAAGGACGCCATCGCCCTGGCCCGCTCCGTCCACGCCGCCGACGCGGTGCTGGAGACCCTGTTCCGCATCGCCGTGGCCGCCGGGAAGCAGGTGCGCGCCCAGGCCAGGATGACCGCCCTGCCCGTCTCCGCTGCCTCCCAGGCGGTGGAGCTGCTGGCGGCGCAGACGGATCTGAACGGCAAGCGGGCTCTGGTCATCGGCAACGGGGAGATGGGCCGCCTGGCCGCCTCCCTGCTCCGCGGACGGGGCTGCCGGGTGACGGTCACTTTGCGCAC
>JAJPXI010000156.1 GCA_021205585.1 Oscillospiraceae bacterium | reverse complement strand
GAAGCTGGACAGCATTTTCGGCCTGTACGGGGTGGACGCGGTGCTGCTGCGGGATAGCGATATTTCCCTGCACGATGATTCCGCCGTTACTCTGCACGAAAAGAAGGTCTCCGACCTGCAAAACCGGGTGGCCGCCGTCGAGGCCCTGGATAATCCCATTTTAATCAGCATCCACCAGAACACCTATACCGACAGCCGGTACTCCGGTGCCCAGGTGTTCTACGCCAACGGGGAGCTGAGCCGCCCTCTGGCGGAAATCATGCAGGAAACCCTGCGCGCGGCCATCGACCCGGACAACGACAGGGCGGCAGCGGCCATCTCCGACGCGGTTTACCTGATGAACCACATCTCCTGCCGGGCTGTCCTGGTGGAGTGCGGCTTTCTGTCCAACCCGGAGGAGGACACTCTGCTCCAGTCCCCGGAATACCAGACCAAGCTGGCGGCGGCCCTGGCGGGGGGCTATTTTGCCTACCTGGAAAGCCTCTCCGCCCAGCCGGACGGTGCCGGATAGGGGGGGAGGCGGACAAAAATGAAAGGCCCCGGCGAGCCAGGTTCGGCTCGCCGGGGCCTTTCATACTGATTCTCATGAAAAAGTGTTTGAGGCAACACCGCACAGCGCGGCAAAACACCACAGCCCGCTTTGTGCGTTGTTGTCGTCATTGTTTTCGCGGCTGCTCCCGGCGCTATTCCTTTTTCCGGCGGCGGCCGGTCACCAGTCTGTCAAAGCTGGCCAGCACGCCGGGCAGGACAAAGAGGATCAGCAGGATGGAGCAGGCCGCGCCCTTGGCGATGGTGTGGCAAATCTGCCGGATGGTCAGGTCGGAAAAGGCGTAGCCCAAAATGGCGGTGGCCAGCACGATAATCAGGCCGGAGGTCAGGATGGTCTGGATGGAGGAGACGTAGGCCCCTAGCAGGGAGGCTTTCATGCCCATGGAGCGGCGGTTCGTCCGGTAGTAGTTGGTGAACAAAATGCCGTAGTCGATGGTAGCCCCCATCAGAATACTCTGCACGATTAAAAGCGCCAGGTAGTACATGCTCTGCCCCTGCAGGTTCATGATGACCATGGTGGCGTAAACCGCCGTCTGAATCAGCAGCACCAGCAGCACGGGGATGGCCAGGGAGCGGAAGGAAATCAGCACCACCAGGAAAATGGCCAGGGCGGTCAGCAGGGTGATCTTGTTCAGCTCCGCGTCAAAGCTCTGGGCCATTTCCCAGGCCATGGGGGAGTTACCAATCAGGTAATAGTCCCCCGTTAGCCCGTCCTCCAGCGCCTGGTTCAGCTCGTCCAAAAAGGCGGTGGTCTCCTCGGACTCCATGGGCAGGGTGGTGGTCAGCACCAGGCGGGAGTAGTCGCTGCCCTGAAGCTGAACAGCGGCGTCCGCCAACTGCTGGCGGGCGTCCTCCACCGTGTCCAGCAGATCCTGGTCCAGCCAGGGGGAGAACCGATCATCCGCGGACAGCCGTACGGAAATGAATTCCAGGAGCTCCGTCAGGGTCATGGACCAGGCGCTGTCGCTGTAATTCGCGCTGGCGTAGTACAGGTACAGCAGCTCCGCGGTTTCCTCGTCCATCTCTTCGCTCAGGCCGCTGAACAGCTGGGACATCTCCTGGGCGTTGTAAGCCGTGCCGGACACCACCGCGTCAACCAGGGTTCTGACGGCGGCCAGTTCCTGGGCGGACTCCTGGGTAAACTGGCCGGACAAATTTTCGTCCCTGAGCACATCGTCCACCAGGAAGCCGAGAAAGCTCTGCGCGGACATCCCCCAGCCGCTAATATCCCCATGGGTGCTGATGTAAAGCAAAAATACTTGCCGGGCTTGGGCTTCCTCCATCCCCAGCAGCTGGGCCAGTTGGGCGGGGGTGTAGGCCGTGCCCGCCACAGCGCTTTCGATGACGCTCTGGAGGGTGGTCAGCTGGGAGAGCTGGCTGGCGGTCAGCAGGCCGGCGTCGCCCTGGCTGACCAGGAAATTCACCGCCGTCCGGGGGGAGAGCCGCCAGGTGTCCAGCTGCGTTTGGGCCGCGCCGTAGGTGTATAGCAGGCGCAGGGCGTCCTCGTCCATCTCCACGATCTGGGCCATCTCACTGTAAGAGTAGCTTTCTCCGGATAGGGCCAGGCCCATCAGGGCGTACAGGTTGTCCATCTGGGCCTGGGCCGCCTCGTCAAAATAGGCAGCGTACAGGGGATTGGACAGGATATCCTCCTCCAGAAAGCTGACAAAGTCCCACAGGGACATGGTCAGGGTTTCGGAGACGGTTTCCGCCCCGGCTTCCTCCGCCTGAGCGGTTTCTTCGGACTCTTCCGCTTCAGTTTCCTCTGCCTGGGAAGTTTCTTCGGAGCCTTCCTCTTCGGTTTCCTCTGTCTGGGCAGATTCTTCCGTCTCGGCTTGTTCCGCCTGGGCGCTTTGGAGGGCATAGAGCTGGAACAGCTGCTCCGTCAGCGTCTCGTCCAGGCCCAGGACGGCGGCCACCTGCTGGCTGCCCATCGGGGTTTGCAGCACCACCGGGTCGGTCAGCTGGGACAGGGAGGCGAGTTGGGCGAGGGAAGCCTCGTCAAAATAGGCGCCCAGGGTTTCGTCCGCCGCCGCCGCGTTGGCAAGCTGGATAAATTCCGTCAGGGTCAGTGTTCCCGGATCGTAGGAGGAACTGGCATAGTAATAGATGAACACCAGGGCCATGCCGTCCTCGTCCAGTCCCAGCAGGGCGGCCAGGGAGGAGCAGTCCATCACCCGGATCATGGCGCGGGCGTCGGTAAAGGTCTGTAAGGTCTCCAGCTCCGACAGGGCGCTCCCGTCCAGCAGGGAGCCGTAGTCCTCACTCTCGGCCACCTCGTTGAGGACAAAATTCGTAAAGCCGGACAGAGTCATGGTTCCGGCGGAGACGCCGCCGTACTGGATATAGTAATACAACAGCAGCTGCTCCACCGCGTCCTCGTCCAACTCGAAAAACTCGGCCAGCTCCCCTATGGTCATGAAGCTGGTCAGCGTTTCAGCATTGGAGAACCGGGCCAATTCCTCAGAATTCCCCAGGACGTCGCCATCCAGGTACTGGGAAAAAGTTTCGTTTTCCAGCACCTGACCGGTCAAAAAGTCCAGAAAATTCCCGGCGGTCATGTCATACAGCGCTGCGTCAAAATACTCGTAGTACAGCAGCTCCAGCAGGGTCTCGTCCAGGTCGATGCCGCTGTCCATCTCCGCCAGGGCATCAGACAGCTCGGCGGCAGTGTAACTCTGTCCCAAGGAGGAGGTGTAGTTGGCGGCGCTTTTCACTCCATCCTCCTGCTCCAGGGCCTGGGCCAGCTGGGTCACGGCGTCCTCGTCCTCGTTGCGGTAAATCAGTACGATGCTGTTGTCCTCTCCGAACACCTCGTCGATTTCCGAGGAGGCGGTCAGGGTATAGGAAATCTCCGTGTTCCCCTTCAGCAGAAGCACTCCGGCGAACAGCACCACGAACACCCCCAGTACCACATAGCGGAACCGGTGGCTGAAGCGGGCCATCCAGGCCATGGGGATTTTGGGAACCGGCTTGCGGGTTTTTTGAATCCCGCCGTCGCACAGGACAATCAGGGCGGGCAGGGCGGTGAACACGCACAAAAGACTGATGAAAACCCCCTTGGCCAGCACGATTCCCATGTCCACGCCGATTTTGAAGCTCATGAAAACCAACATCAGCAGGCCCACCACCGTGGTGATGGAGCTGCTGGCCACCGGGGTCAAGGCCTTGGCCAGGGCCTGTTTCATGGCCTGGGAGGGGCGGCGATCCCGGCGCTCCCGGCTGTAATACTCCATGAGCATAATGGAGTAGTCCATGGACAGGGCCAGCTGCAAAATGGCGGCGATGGAGTAGGTAATCTGGGATACGCTGCCCAAAATCAGGTTGGTGCCCATGTTGATGACGATGGCCAGGCCGATGGTAATGAGGAACAAAACCGGCTCCAGCCAGGACGCGCTCATAATCAGCAGCACCACCAGCACGATGACCACGGCCAAGGCGATAATCCACATGGGCAGCATGGAGGCGGGGGAGTCGTCGTCCACGCTGTACACCATGTCGTAATAGCCGGAAAAGCCGTCCGTCAGCGCGTCATCCGCGGCGTCCATCTCATCGGTGTTGTAGTCGTAAGGAATGTTGAGAATGTACAGAGTGTAATCCCCGGCGTTGTAGTCTCCGCTCTCCAGATCAAAGCTGACCGAACCCACATTGGGCAGCGCCTCCAGCCGGGCCAGCACCTCCTGCTTTTCCTCCTCCGGCAGGCCGGTGAACATGACGCGGATGGTGTTGGAGGTCTCCGCGTCGGGGAACTGCTCCTCCATAATGTCCAGCCCCTGGCGCATGGAAGAGTCGTCGGGGAGGTATTCGCTCATGTCGGTGATAATTTCTACCTTGGGTATCAAAAACGCACACACCGCAGCCAGAAATACCACGGCGGCAAGCACCCATGTTCGGGCGCCGACGATCGCGCCGGCAATTTTACGCATAGCGTTCCCTCCTGGAGACAGATGGCGTACCCCCGCGTCCGGAGGATACGATGCCCGGCGGCCTGCCGGGCGAGGGAAAAAAACAGAACCCGCCCCCGGAGGGGGAAGGCCCTGTTTTTGTGCCGGCGCTTACTGCTGAGTCAGTTCCTTCAGGCAGTCGGCGCAGATGCACTTGTCCTTGAAGTCCTTGACGTCCTCGCTGTTGCCGCAGAACACGCAGGAAATTTCGTACTTCTTCATGATGATGCATGGGCCTTCCACATAGATTTCCAGGGGGTCGCGCTCCGCGATGTTCATGGTGCGGCGCAGTTCGATGGGAAGGACGATCCGGCCCAGTTCGTCTACCTTACGTACGATTCCGGTTGATTTCATCATACTCACTCCTGTTTTTTGAATTCGGTCTTTCACAGAAGCTCCGGCTTGCCCCTCCAGTCGCCGGGGAGTTCCGCGCCGGAATAGCGGCAGGCGGGGGAATGCCCGGCGTACGGGCCCATGAAAAGCGGCTTGATATGGCAATTAAGGGACTCCTATGAAGCTTACGGATAACATTTTAATCGAAAATATGCCCTTTGTCAACAGGAAAGGTGGGAATTTTTTGTGAACATTTGTAGATTCCCTCATACCGTGTTTCTTTTTGCCGAAATTGGGCTGCCCAAGGCATATCCCTGTCCAGCCGGGCGTAGGATGGGAGAGGATCAATCTATTGGAGAGGGGCGCGGCACTATGGCGATGGGGATAATCTGGACGGCGATGGTGGCCGTCTCCGGGCGGTG
>JAJPXI010000147.1 GCA_021205585.1 Oscillospiraceae bacterium | reverse complement strand
TTGGCGGAAAAGTTCCGCCAGCCGCCGCAGGCGCATTTAATCAGTGCTTCCCTAAGACCGGGCCTGGAGGTCGCCCTCCTCGCCCAGGATGGCGTGGCAGTTTTCCAGGGCGGTCTGAAGCTCTGCGTAGACCGCACCGGTGACGGTGGAGGTGTCGCCGCTCTCATACTCGGCCATGGCCGCGTAGACATCCAGCAGCACCATGCGCTCGCCGTTGATTTTCTCCCCCTTGTTGAGCATATAGAAGGGGACATAACTCACATCGGTCACGGCGGTCTCCCCGGTGGCTGGGTCCTTCTCCAGCGTCAGGTTGAGCAGCACGGTGGTGTCGGTGTACTCGTAGACCTGGGAGGAGATGAAGTTGCCCAGGGAGTAGCACACAAAGCCGGTGTTCCCCGCCTCGGTGGTCACAAACTCGTAGGGCTCCAGCACATGGGGGTGGCCCCCCAGCACCAGATCCGCCCCCAGGTCGATCAGGGTTTCCGCCAGGGACTGCTGGTAGGCGTTGGGCTGGAGCTGATATTCCACGCCCCAGTGCATGATAACGGCAATCATGTCGCACCCCAGCGCCTGAGCGGCGGCCATGTCGGACTCCAGCAATTCGGCGTCCAGGGTGTACATGGTGGTGTCGTAATCGGTGTTGAACAGGTTGATGCAGTACTCCTTACCGGAGGGGACGGGGATGCCGTTGGTGCCGTAGGAGTAGGCCAGCACGGCGATGGAGATGCCCCCGCAGTCGGCCGCCACGATGCCGCTGTTCTCGTCCCGCTCCTCCTGGGAGCGGTAGGTGCCCACATGGGCCAGGCCGGCTTCATCCAGCACGTCCAGGGTGCGCTCCAGGCCGGAGTAGCCCTTGTCCAGACTGTGGTTGTTGGTGGTGGAAACCAGGTCGAACCCGGCGTCCAGCAGGGCCGCCGCCAGGGAATCCGGGGTGTTGAAGGCGGGATAGCCGCTGTAATCCGGGCCGCCGGCAAAGGTGGTCTCCAGGTTGGCGATGGCCAGATCCGCTTGCTCCACCCAGGGTTTGGCGTAGCGGATCATGGGAGTAAAGTCATACTCGCCGCTCTGCTCCACATAGGCGTCGTTCACCTGGGGCATATGGCACATGACGTCCCCCGCCACCGTCAGGGTGGCCACCACCGGCTCCGGCTCCGGGGTGGGCGTTTCGCTCTGTTCCGGCTCCTCGCTCTGTTGGGGTTCTTCGCTCTGTTCCGCCTCCCCGCTCTGCTCCGCGTCCGGGGAGACCTGTTCGGCCTGCTCTCCCTGTCCGCCGCAGGCCGTCAGGCAGCCCGCCAAAAGGCACAGGGCCATGCACAAAACAATCCATTTTTTCACGGGTTTCATCCCTTCTCTTTCTCAGTTTCATTGGTTCTTATTCTTATCATACCCACCCGCCGCACAATCTGTCAAGAGGGGATTTGTGCCGGTGGCGCTTTTTCGGCTGTTCCGCTCTTGACAAAGGAGAGGAGAGCGGATAAAATGTAATATGTGTAACTGCGAGGATAAGGACAGGCAGCGCAGCCGCGCATCTGGACAGAGAGCCGCCGGGCGGTGGAAGGCGGTCAGGGCGGCGGCGGTGCATCCCCTTGGAGCAGGGCGGCGGAACGGGGGCCGACGGCCTTTCAAGTAAGCGGCCCCGGCCGGCCCCGTTACAGGCCGTTTGAGCTGCCGCGCCGCTGTGCGCGGAATGAGAGTGGTACCGCAGGGCGCTTGCCCCTGTCTCTTAAATCGCGCCTTAAAAAGCGCCGGGAGACGGGGGCTTTTTTGCGGCACTGCCTTTTTCAACGAAAATCTTTGAATCACATTTTAAGGAGGAGCTCCGATGGATTTCAACCAGACCATCCACCTGCCCCAGACCGATTTTCCCATGCGGGCCGGCCTGCCCGCCAGGGAGCCGAAAATGCTGGAGGAGATGTACCACAAGGACGTCTACCACCTGATTTTGAAGCGCAACCAGGGCAAGCCCCTGTTCATCCTCCACGACGGCCCCCCCTACGCCAACGGCAACATCCACATCGGCACCGCCCTGAATAAAATCCTGAAGGACATCATCGTCAAGCACCGGAACATGACGGGCTACCTGGCCCCCTATGTCCCCGGCTGGGACACCCACGGTCTGCCCATCGAATCGGCCATCCTGAAGGACAAGAAGATTAAGCGGGAGGAGCTGACCACCGCCGAGTTTCGGGACAAGTGCCGGGAGTACGCCCTGAGCTTTCTGGACAAGCAGCGCACCCAGTTCAAGCGCCTGGGGGTGCTGGGGGAGTGGGACGACCCCTATGTGACGCTAAAGCCGGAGTTTGAGGCCGAGCAAATCCGCATTTTTGGAAAGATGGCGGAGAAGGGCTATATCTATAAGGGGATGAAGCCGGTCTACTGGTGCCCCCACGACCAGACTGCCCTGGCCGAGGCCGAGATTGAGTACGCCGACGACCCCTGCACCACCATCTTTGTGAAATTCCCCCTGGGGGACGACAAGGGAAAGCTGGACGGCCTGTGCCCCAAGGACAAGACCTTCTTTGTCATCTGGACCACCACCCCCTGGACCATCCCCGGCAACCTGGCCATCTGCGTCAACGCCGCCTTTGAATATGTTCTGCTCCAGACGCCCGGTGGAGAGGTCTACATCCTTGCCAGGGAGTTGGCCGAGCAGGTGTGCCAGGCCGCGGGCATTGACTACAGCGGCTGCCAGGTTCTGGCCACCCTGAAAGGGGAGGAGCTGGAACTGATGACCGCCCGGCACCCCCTGCTGGACCGGGAGAGCGTCATTTTGTGCGGCGACCATGTGACATTGGAGGCCGGCACCGGCTGCGTCCACACCGCCCCCGGCTTCGGCGCGGACGACTTCGCCATCTGCCAGAAGTACGACAGGGCCGGGCTGACCCACATCGGCGTGGACGTGCCGGTGAACGCCAAGGGCGTGATGACCGATTCCCGCTATCAGGGTCAGTTCTACGCCAAGGGCAACGACCAGGTGGTGGAGGATCTGGAGCAGGCGGGCCTGCTGGTGGCCAAGCAGTCCATCGTCCACTCCTACCCCCACTGCTGGCGCTGCAAAAAGCCCATCATCTACCGGGCCACCGAGCAGTGGTTCTGCTCCGTGGACGCTATCAAGCAGGCCGCCATCGACGCCTGCGAGGACATCCGGTGGAAGCCCGAATGGGGCAAGGAGCGCATGGTTTCCATGATTGCCGAGCGCAGCGACTGGTGCATCTCCCGCCAGCGGGTGTGGGGCGTTCCCATCCCCATCTTCTACTGCGACGGGTGCGGAAAGTCCATCGTCACCCCGGAGACCATCGAGCGCATCGCCCGGCTGTTCCAGGAAAGCGGCTCCAACATCTGGTTCACGAAATCCGCCGAAGAGCTGCTCCCGCCGGGCTTTACCTGCCCCGACTGCGGCGGCAGCCAGTTCACCAAGGAAACCGACATTATGGACGTCTGGTTCGACTCCGGCTCCACCCACGCCGGTGTGCTGGACCGGCGGGAGGGCCTGCGCTTCCCCGCCGACGTGTACCTGGAGGGGGGCGACCAGTACCGGGGCTGGTTCCAGTCCTCCATGCTGACCTCCATCGCAGCCAAGGGCGTGGCCCCCTACAAGCAGATCATCACCCACGGCTGGACGGTGGACGGCCAGGGCCGGGCCATGCACAAGTCTCTGGGCAACGCCGTGGCCCCGGAGGAGGTCATCCGGGACTACGGGGCCGATATGCTGCGCCTGTGGGTGGCCTCGGCGGATTACACCCAGGATATGCGCATCTCCAAGGACATTATGAAGCAGTTGTCCCAGGCCTATCTGAAAATTCGCAACACCGCCCGCTATATGCTGGGCAACCTGGCGGGCTTCGACCCGGAGGCGGATCTGCTGGCCCCGGAGGAGCTGGAGGCGCTGGATCGCTTCGCTCTGCATACCTTCAACGAGCTGGTGGGGACGGTGCGCGCCGCCTATGAGCGCTATGAGTTTCACGGGGTCTACCGGGCGGTGTACAACTTCTGCGTGGTGGATCTGTCCAACTTCTACCTGGACATCATCAAAGACCGGCTGTACTGCGGGGACGAGGGCACCCGCCGCCGGGCCCAGAGCGCCCTGTACCGGATTCTGGACGGCATGACCCGGCTGATCGCCCCCATCCTGGCCTTCACCAGCGAGGGGATCTGGGCCGCCATGCCCCATCCCCAGGGGGTGGACGCCACCAGCGTGCTACTCAACGATATGCCGGAGCAGGACGAGGCCCTGGCCCTGCCCCAGGAGCAGCTGGAGCGGTGGAGCAGGCTGACCGGCCTGCGGGACGCCGTCAACAAGGCCCTGGAAAACGCCCGCTCTGCCGGGGTGTTCAAAAAGGCTCAGGACACGGAGATCACCCTCTCCCTGGCCGACCCGAAGGACGCCGCCCTGCTGGAGGGGGTGGACCTGGCGGCCCTGTGCATCGTCTCGGCAGTCACCGTCACCTGCGAGCCCATCCAGGGGGAGCGGGCGGAAAACTGCCCGGTGGACTGCACCATCGCTGTGCGCCTGTCCCAGGCCCCCAAATGCCCCCGCTGCTGGAACCACAACAGCCGGGTCGACGCCGACGGGCTCTGCCCCCGCTGCGCCCAGGTGCTGGCCGCCCGGGGAAACTGAAATGCTGTACCTGTTCTGCGCCCTGCTGGCCGCCGGGCTGATTGCGGCGGATCAGCTGCTCAAATGGTGGGTGGTTGTAAACCTGGGCGGGGCGGCCTTCGACGGGGCGGCCTTCAGCGGCCTGTGGCTTAGCCAGCCCAAACCTCTGATTCCCCATGTGCTGGGCCTGAATTTCGCCACCAACACCGGCGCGGCCTGGTCCATCCTGGAGGAGCACACCTGGCTTTTGTCCGCGCTGTCCTGCGTGGCCATCGCCGTCATCCTGTGGGCGCTTGTCACCCGGCGGGTGGGCGGCGCGTTTGGGACAATCAGCCTGGCGGTGGTGCTGGCCGGGGCGGCGGGCAACCTGATTGACCGGGTGCGCCTGGGCTATGTGGTGGATATGTTTGAGACCCTGTTTATAAATTTTCCCATTTTCAACCTGGCCGACGTCTGCGTGGTCTGCGGGGGGATTGCCTTTTGCGTCTACCTCCTGTTCTTTCACGACAAATGGAAGATCAAATCCTGATTGCCGCCGACCGGCCGGGGGAGCGGGCCGACGTGCTGCTGGCCCGGCAGGTGGAGGGCCTGAGCCGCTCCGCCGCCGCCCGCCTGCTGGAGCAGGGGGCCGTTCTGCGCCGGGGGGTCCCCCTGGGCAAAAGCGCCCTGACCGCCCCCGGGGACGTGCTGGAGGTGACTCTCCCCC
>JAJPXI010000149.1 GCA_021205585.1 Oscillospiraceae bacterium | reverse complement strand
AACCTGTTGCATTTTGTCTGATTCTGTTGCGTTTACTCTGAAAATTGACCGAAATCAATTTTGCCTCAATTTCCAAAGTAAACGCAACACCCGGCATTTGATATGTTGCGTTTACTTTGGAAATTGAGGGGCAGAGGACGCTCCATGGGATTTCCGGGACAGGAGTTGCTTTTTTCCGGTGGGAAAAGTATAATATCCTACAAGGAAGGAGGCGCGGCGGATTTGGAGCAGCGCAAAGACTATTCCGTCGGCAGCATTTCCAGGGCCATTTTGAACCTGGCCGTCCCCATGACGGCGGCTCAGCTGGTGAATATTCTCTACAGCGTGGTGGACAGGATCTACCTGGGCCGCCTGCCCGGAACCGGCAGTCTGGCACTGGCGGGGCTGGGTATTACCATGCCCATTTTGTCCATCCTGCTGGCCTTCGCCAACCTGTGCGGCATGGGGGGCGGCCCCCTGTGCGCCATTTTCCGGGGCAAGGGGGATTTGAAACAGGCCGAGCAGGTACTGGGCAACTGCCTGAGCCTGCTGCTTCTGCTGGGGGCGGCGGCCATGGTGGTGTGTTATATATGGAAGCGGCCGTTGCTGTTCCTGTTCGGGGCCAGCCAGGAGACCTTTCCCTATGCCAATGAGTATTTGATCTGGTATCTGCCCGGCACCCTGTTCGTCATGGTCAGCCTGGGCATGAATCCCCTGATCAACGCCCAGGGCTTTGGCCGGGTGGGGATGCTGACGGTGGTGCTGGGGGCGGCAATCAACCTGATTTTGGATCCCCTGCTTATTTTCGGGCTGGGCCAGGGCATCCGGGGAGCGGCCATAGCCACCGTCATCGCCCAGGGCTGCTCCGCCGCCTGGGTGCTGAAATTTTTGACGGGGAAAAAGGCCATCCTCCGCCTGCGCCTGAAAAACATGGTTCTGGAGTGGCGGCGGGTGGGGCGCATCGTGTCCCTGGGCCTGTCCGGCTTTTTTATGAGTTTGACCAACAGCCTGGTGCAGGTGGTGTGCAACAAGACCCTTCAGGTTTACGGCGGGGATTTGTACGTCAGCATTATGACCATCCTGAACTCCCTGCGGGAGGTGGTCTTTATGATTCTCCAAGGGCTGAACAACGGCGCCCAGCCGGTCATCGGCTACAACTACGGGGCGGGGCATCCGGAGCGGGTGCGCCGGGCCGTCCGCTTCTCCGTGGGCCTGGTGATGGGCAGCGCCCTGGTCATGTGGGCGGCGCTGATGCTGCTGCCGGGGCCGCTGATCCACCTGTTTAACGCCGACGCGGAGATTCTGGAGCACGGCACAGCCGCCTTGCGTGTGTATTTCTGCCTGTTCCCCTTTCAGGCGCTGCAAAACGCCGGACAGACCGTGTTCGTCAGCCTGGGCAAGTCCAGACAGGCGGTGTTTTTCTCCCTGCTGCGCAAGGCGATTATCAACGCACCGCTGACCGTCCTGCTGCCCATGCTGGGCCTGGGGGCCATGGGGGTGTTCGTGGCCGAGTCCAGCTCCCAGCTGGTGGGCGGGCTGGCCTGCTTTTTGACCATGTATGTGACTGTTTACCGGCCATTGTGCCGCAGCGAAAAAACATAAGGGGGAACCGCCTGTGAAAATGATGGTCATCGACGGCAATTCCATCGTCAACCGGGCTTTTTACGGGGTGCGGATGCTCAACACCCGGGATGGCCGCCCCACCAACGCCATTTTCGGCTTTCTCAACATCCTGCTCAAGCTGCTGGAGCAGGAGCGGCCCGACGGGGTGTGCTGCACCTTCGATTTGCGCGGCCCCACCTTCCGCCACCTGGCCTACGCAGACTACAAGGGCAAGCGCAAGGCCATGCCGGAGGAGCTGGCGGCCCAGCTGGAGCCGCTGAAGCAGGTACTGGCGGCCATGGGAATCCCCTGTTATCAGCTGGAGGGCTGGGAGGCCGACGATTTGATCGGCACCATCGCCCGCCGCTGCGCCCAGGAGGGGTGGGACGCCCTGGCCGTTACCGGAGATAAAGACGCCTTACAGCTGGTCAGCGACCGGGTGACGGTGGCCCTGGTGACCACCCGCATGGGGCAGACCACCACGAAGGCCGTCACCCCGGAGGTCTTCCGGGAGGAGTACGGCTTCGACCCCATCCACATGATCGACCTGAAGGCCCTGATGGGGGACGCCAGCGACAATATCCCCGGCGTGAAGGGCGTGGGGGAAAAGACCGCCCTGGCCCTGCTGCGGCAGTGCGGGAGCGTGGAAAACGTCTATGCGTCCCTGGACGAATTGGAGTTAAAACCCGCCATGCGTACCAAGCTGGAGCAGGGGCGGGAGCAGGCCAGAATGTCCTACGAGCTGGCCACCATCCACACCGATGCCCCCATTGACTTCCACCCGGAGCAGGCCAAACGCCGCCCGGCGGACGAGGGGGAACTGTACCGCCTGCTGCTGGATTTGGAGTTCACCAAGCTCATCGACCGGCTGAAGCTGAAGCCCCCCCAGGGGGATGCCCCGACCCAGGCCCCGGCGGAGGCGGGAATCTGCGAGAGCGAAATTGTGGAGGATCCGGCGCGCATGGAACAGCTGCTGGAGCGGTTCCGCCAAAGGCCCGTCAGCTTCCTGGCCCTGCCCGATTTAAGCGGCGTGGCAGTGGAGTGGGGGGAGGAGGATCACGGCCGGGCCGCCCTGTTTTTCGCTCACCGCCTGCCCTGCTACGACCGGTTCCTCCGCCTGTTCTTCGCCCCGGACGTTTCCAAAGTGACCCACGACGTGAAGTCCCTGACGGCCCGGCTTCTGGCCGAGGGCCTGCGTGCGGAAGGCTTTGTGTTTGACACCGCCCTGGCCGCCTACCTCCTGGCCCCCACCGACGGCAGCTACCGGCTGGAAAAGCTGTCCGTCACCTATTTCCGCTTTGAGACGGCCAGTGCGGAAGTCTATGAAAAGCAGGGGGCCTTCGGCCCCCTGGGGGAGGAGCCGGAGGCCCTGGCCGCCTGGCTGAGCCATACGGCCCTGGTGGATCTGCTCTACCGCACTCTGGCCCCCCGGCTGGAGGAGTTGGGGCTGGAGCGGGTTTTTTATGAGATCGAGCTGCCCCTGTGCCCCGTGCTGGCCCGGATGGAGGGGGAGGGAATCCTGGTGAACCGGCAGGCTCTGAACGACTTTGGCCGCCAGCTGTCCGGGCGCGTCGCCCAGGACGAGGAGGAAATCTACCGCCTGGCCGGGGAGCACTTCAATATCAACTCCCCCCAGCAGCTGGGCAACATTCTGTTTGAAAAGCTGGGCCTGCCCGCCGCAAAAAAGAGCAAGCGGGGCTACTCCACCAGCGCCGAGGTGCTGGAAAAGCTTCGGGACAAGCACCCCATCGTCCCCGCCGTGCTGGAGTACCGGCAGTACGCCAAGCTGAAATCCACCTATGTGGACGGCCTTTCCAAGGTCATCGGCCCCGACGGGCGGGTTCACACCACCTTTCAGAACACCGTCACCGCCACAGGCCGCCTGTCCTCCGCCGAGCCCAATCTGCAGAACATCCCCGTGCGCACGGAGCTGGGGGCACAGATGCGCTATATGTTCATGGCCCGGCCCGGCTGGGTGCTGGTGGACGCGGACTACTCCCAAATTGAGCTGCGCCTGCTGGCCCACATGGCCGGGGACGTGGAGATGCAGGCGGCCTTCGCCCAGGGAGCGGACATCCACACCGCTACCGCCGCCCGGGTGTTCGGCGTCCCCCCGGAGCTGGTGAGCGGGGAGCTGCGCCGCCGGGCCAAGGCCATCAATTTCGGCATCGTCTACGGCATCTCCGAGTTCTCCCTGGCCCAGGACATGGGGGTGACGCGGGCCCAGGCCAAGGAGTATATGCAGCGGTATTTCGCCCGCTATTCCGGCGTGGCCGCCTATATGACCGGCGTGGTGGAGCGGGCGAAAAAGGACGGCTATGTGTCCACCCTGATGGGGCGGCGGCGCTGGCTGCCGGAGCTGAGTTCCTCCAACTACAATCTGCGCGCTTTTGGGGAGCGGGTGGCGCTGAATATGCCCATCCAGGGCACCGCCGCCGACATTATCAAGCTAGCCATGATCCGGGTCAGCCGCGCCCTGGAGGAGCAGGGCTTCCAGGGCCGCCTGGTGCTCCAGGTTCACGACGAGTTGATTGTGGAGTGCCCCCAGGAGGAGGGGGCGGCGGCCAAGGCCCTGCTGGAGCGGGAGATGGAGCAGGTGGCCCAGCTGTCGGTACCCCTGACCGCCCACGCCGGTATCGGCCGCAGTTGGGGGGAGGCCAAGGCATGAGGTATCAGCTGCTCCCCATGGACAAAAGCCATCTGAGCGCCATAGCCGCCCTGGAGCGGCAGTGCTTTTCCGCCCCCTGGACTCAGGCCATGCTGGAGGAGGAACTGTACAACCCCTGCGCCAGCTTTATCGTGGCCCAGGGGGAGGAGGAACAAGTGCTGGGCTACGCCGGGCTCCATGTGGCCGCCGACGAGGGGTATCTGGACAACATCGCCGTGGCGGAGCCCTTCCGCCGCCAGGGGGTGGGTGGCGCTCTGCTGGAGACCTTTCTGGCCTTTGGCCGGGCCAATCTGGCCTTTTTGACCCTGGAGGTGCGCGCGTCCAACGAACCGGCCCTCCGGTTTTATCAGAAATACGGCTTTCGGCAGGCGGGCCGCCGGAAGGGCTACTATCAAAGCCCGAAGGAGGACGCCCTGCTGCTGACGGTCTTTTTCCGCAGCGGGGAGGGGACGCGGTGAATCTTCTGGCCCGGGAATACGTTGCAAAAGATCCGTCAGCCGCCGCAGACGCATTTAATCAGTGCCCCTAAAGCAGCTTTGCAATGAACAGCAGAGCGGTGAGAATCAGCAGGATGGAGGCGGCGTAGTCCAGCGCCAGCAGGGGGCGATGGCGGCGGGGGCGGGCCGGGGGCGCCCGGCCCCTGCGCCAGGCAGGGACGGGGCTGTTCCGGCAGGGCCTGGCCCTGCAACTCGGCCAGTTTCTCCCGGTATTCGTTCAGATCCACCACGTTCCCTTCGCGGCGGATAAAGCTGCGGGTTGTAAAATAGACGGTCTCCATGAAAATTCCTCCTTATGCCCATCCAACCGGGCAAGGCAACAAGAACTTTTGTTCGATAATAGGATACAACATCTGTTCGAGTTTGTCAAGTGTTTTTTTCAAAAAGTTTTTGCGCCGTCCGCCCCTGGAAAATTTCTTCCTTTGTTACCGGATGTTACAGACACGGGGCGGGGGAAGGAATAAAATTATCTATGGAAGGACTGATTAAATCGGCAAGAGCGGATGGTGAGAAATTTTGCGACAAAAGAAGGCGTTGAAGCGCTGGCCGAATGGCCAATTCCT
>JAJPXI010000110.1 GCA_021205585.1 Oscillospiraceae bacterium | reverse complement strand
ACAAAAGAAGGCGCAAAAGTGCAGGCATACTTTGTGTATGTCAAACTTTTGCAACTGGAGCGTGAAGCAAATGTGCCGGGGGCACATTTGTAGCGTAAGCTGGACAGCTATGCTGTCCAGGTGACGGTTTCAGCGTTGCTCTTGTGCAAAATCATTGCCAGCCGCCGCAGGCGCATTGAATCAGTGCTTCCTTAATTCAACTTCACGTTACAACCGGTCAAAAAAATTTCCCCTGACCTATTGCAATTCCAAACAACTTCTGATATACTATGCATAAGCAATCAGAACGCGACTTGATTGGGTTTTGAAATTTGTTTTCAGATTCACTTCATTTCACGGGAAAAGGAGCGTGACCCATGGCGAAGGTAACACGGGAGCAAAGCGAGCTGACCCGGCAAATCATCATCAATGCGGCGGCGGAGAGCTTTTTGGAAAAGGGGTTTACCAACACCACGATCCGGCACATTATCACAAAGCTCGGCATCAGCGCAGGGGCTTTCAGCGGCCATTTTAAGACCAAGGAGGATGTGCTGTATGAGCTGGTGAGCCTTGTACTGAACCAGCAGTTCACTGCGTCGGAAAAACTGATCGCGGACAGGGCGGACGATAAAATTCTGCTGTATGCGGCGGAGACGGTGCTGCAGCTGTATATCGTGGAGATGGACGAAAACCTCCGCGATGTGTATTACAACGCCTACTCCCTGCCGAAAACCTCCGCTGTGATTCAGCAGACGGTTACGGAAAAGGTGGCGGGCATTTTTAAGGAACAGCTGCCGGAGCTGGAATCCAAGGACTTTTATCTGCTGGAAATCGCCACAGGCGGCGTCATGCGGGGATTTATGACCGTTCCCTGCAACATCTGGTTTACCATGGACATGAAGGTAGAGGCCTTTTTGAGAAATACGCTTCGGCTCTACTATGTCCCGGAGGAAAAGATTCAGCAGACGATTGCTTTTGCGAAAACCATAGACTTTAAGCGGGCGGCGAAGGAGACTGTGAGCGGTATTTTTCAATACCTCGAACGGCAGAGAGAGCACTTACAGGGAACCGCTCATCGCTATGGAAAGGACTGACAGCAAACAATCTGTCGCCGAACCTGCGAAAAAGACGCAAAAATTCCATCTGTGCATCCTTGCGTTCAGGATACACCCTTTGAGAACGAGGTATCATTATGAAAAAAACACAACGAAAGGAATTGCTGCGGACCATCACCGCATATCCGCTCATGTTTTTTCTCCTGGTTTCCGTTGTGGGAATTTCGGTTGCTCTGTTTTGCGGCTTGGAATTCCTTGTACAAGGGATGAGTGACACAGCGGACACCTTTTATAAAGACCATCAGTTTTTCGGTTTTCGCGTGGAATCGCTCTATGGCTTTCAGGAAGAAGCGCTTGACCCAATTTTGGAGATCGACGAGGTGACAGAGGCTTCCCTTTCATACGAAGCGGATGCCTATCTCACCAACGAGACGGACGGAAATTTGATTACAGCGCGCTTTTTCTCCCAGCCGGATGGAATCAATCTGCCTACGATAGTGGAAGGGGAACTTCCGACGGCCGATGGAACCTGCGCCATCGAGCTCATGCTTGCGCAAAAGCTGAATTTGAACATAGGGGATACGATTTCACTGGCCGGAGACGGTGCCGCCTTCGGTTTAGAAGAATCTGTTTTTACCATATGCGGCATTGTGGAATTGCCCCAGGCCCTGGTCACGGACGAGACGTTTGCCAGAGGGCTTTCCACATTGGGCAGCGGGCAGACAGAGACCCTGGTTATCGTGCCGGAGAGCAGCTTCACAGCGGCCAATGCCAGCGTGGTTTGGGTCAGAACGCAGGTGGATGAAGAAGTCAATTTGTTTACGGAGGAGTACACACAGCGCACAGATTCGATTCGGGATGCGCTGATGGATCTGGATCCGGATAACTATATTGTGTATGGGATTGACTACAATGATCACTATACCAGCTTTCAGGAAAACCTGGAGGAAGTGGAAAAGCTGATTTGGAGTTCCGCCCTGGTTCTTCTGATTCTGGGGTCGCTGATCTGCATGACCATTATGGACCGCATGATTTCAGACCGCCGCCGGGAAATCGGCATCCAAAAAGCCCTTGGGTTTCGTCCCTTTGAACTCTATAAACAATATGGGCTGTACTGCGCCATTGCAGTGTTTTTGGGCGTGCTGGTTGGCGCGCTGACGGCGGAATTTATTGCACAGAACCTGTTCTGGGTGACCTGCTATGTGGATACCAATTGGTTTCAGGATATGCAGTATCAGCCGGCGTTTCTGATTAAGCCAGTGTTGCTGATTTGTGGAATTGAGGTTGGGCTGAATGTTCTGATCGCGCTTCTCTCCTGCCGCAGAACGATTTCCTCTCAGGCGGTTGCGCTGATGAGAAGCGCTGTGGAGAGCGACACAAATGCGGGAGCGGGCATTCGCGGCCGATTTTCAATGTTTCCGCTCCAGACCCGAATCCTGTTTCGCGGCCTATTCTCCAATAAAAGGCTGCTGATTTCCGTCATAGGGTGCATTGGTGCGTGCAGTGTTCTGATCATATCCGTCATCACGGCACGGCAGTCGATGACGCGGGTTCTTGCGGAGCAATATGATGCGCTGCAGCATTATGAATATGTGGTCGTGGCTGATGAAAGGGGAAATATAGAAGAAGTGCAGACCTGCCTGGAGTCGTATTCAGACGACGTCCTTCCGGTCTCCACCTCTTTGGTCAGTTTTGAGGATGCGGAGATAAGCAATGTGACGCAAATCGTCTGTCAGGAGGCAAATCTGGAGTCGTTTTTCTCATTGACAGATATTGAGACCGGGGAGGAACTTTCTCAGCTCCCGGAAACCGGAATGCTGGTTTCGAGGAAACTGTCAGAGGAGCTGGATGTATCTTCGGGGGACAGCATTCAGATGACGGATATTTATGGGAATTCCTATGAAGTCCAGATTGCGGGAATCTATGAATGGTATCTGGGGCATCAGGTGCTCATGTCCTCCAATGCTTATCTGGATATGGTCGGCGCGGAAGGGACATATGCACAGTTCTTTGTCAATTTGAACGGGGAAACGGCTGACGATTTGCGGGAGGAGCTGCGCACGTTGGATGCCTTTGTCAGCCTCAAGAGTGCCCAGATCTACCGGACGTTCTATGAACACGAGATCGAGAGTATTGTGGGCATCGTCCTGTTTGCGTGCGCAGCGGCGGTCCTGATTACGCTGTTTGTTGTATTCAATCTGGCAAGCATGAATCTGGAGGATAAGAAAAAAGAACTGATTATCATGGGTTCACTGGGCTTTCGTATCAGGACGCGGATATGGGCTGCGATGAGCGATATTCTGTTGGTTTCACTGATCGGGCTTGTCTTAGGTGCAGTGATAGGCGCTCCGCTGGGAGTCTGGCTTTCAAAGCAGCTGGAGGCATCCTATTGTCAGAATTACCGCCATATTTCATGGTATGCGATTGCTGTAAATACGGGCATTTGTTTTGTAACTGTCCTTGTTGCCAATCTGGCTACAGCAGGACGCATACGTTCCATGCGGCTTTCAGAGCGCACACAGTGATACCCCAAAGGACTGACAGACGCGGCGGGAAACGCCGCGTCGGAAGGGAGGACATATGAACGAAACAAGCGTGCAGTACCGGGAGAAGCCCTCCGATTCATCGGAATTGGTTCTCTCACTGAAGAATGTCAGAAAAAGCTTTAAGGCCTATGGCACAGAGACGGAAGTGCTTCGTGGAATCGATTTTGAAATCTATAAAAATGAGGTTGTGGTCATTCTGGGTGCCAGCGGCTGCGGAAAAACAACGCTTTTGAACGTGATCGGAGGGCTTGACCAGGCAGACAGCGGCTCCATCGTGTGCGACGGACAGGAGATCATCGGGGCCAAGGAGAAACAGCTTGTGGAGTACCGGCGGAAAACAGTGGGGTTCGTGTTCCAGTACTACAGTCTGATGCCAAAGCTGAATGTGATTGAAAATCTCCAGTATGTGAAGGAGCTGGTCAAATCTCCCCTGGACGAGGAGACGGTGCTGAAACGGGTGGGGATGTGGGACCACCGCAAAAAATTTCCCAATACCCTCAGCGCCGGACAACAGCAGCGCACGGCAATCGCCAGGGCCTTAATCAAGCAGCCCCATATTGTGCTTGCAGATGAACCCACCGGCGCCCTGGACTACCAGAACAGCATTGAAGTGCTGGCCTTAATGCAGGAGCTGGCCTGCCAGGGGGAGGCCACGATATTGATCGTGACCCACAATCCGGAGATTGCAAAAATTGCCGACAAGGTGATCTACTTGAAACAGGGCAAAGTTTCTGAAATCGTTTACAACAAAGAAAGACTGTCGGCGAAGGATTTGCGGTGGTGATGGTTTTACAGGTAATTTAGAAATGAGGTTGACGAAATGAACCCATTGGTGAGTATCATTGTTCCTGTTTACAATACGGTTCATTACATCAGGCGCTGCGTAGACAGCATCCTCCGCCAGGATTATCGGAATCTGGAGATCCTGCTTGTGGATGACGGAAGTACAGATGGTTCGGGCGAGCTGCTTGATGAATACGCACAGATGGATGGGCGGATTTGCGTGATTCACCAGGAGAATGCAGGCGTGTCTGTCAGCCGTAACCGCGCGCTGGATTTGGCGAGGGGAGAGTATGTCCAGTTCGTAGACAGCGATGACTGGCTGACGGAAAACGCGACTTCACTTTTCGTGGCGGCGGCGCTGGAACATGGCTGCGATATGGTGATTGCGGATTTCTTCCGTGTGTCAGGCGAGTATACCCGGCGGAAAGGCGATATTACGAAAGAGCTGGTCATGGATCGGGTGGGATATGCAGCACATATGATGCGTAATTCCGCAAATGTTTACTATGGAGTGCTCTGGAACAAGTTCTATCGCCGTTCTATCATTGAGGCGCATGGGCTGCGCATGGATAGTGAGATCAGCTGGTGCGAGGATTTTCTGTTCAATCTGGAGTATATTCGCTATGCGGAGACCTTTTGCTCGCTTTGCCAGCCGGTCTATTACTACTTCTATAGGAAGAACAGCCTGATCTCGCAAAGCGCGAGTATCAGGGCCTGTGTTAAGATGAAGATTGATGTGTTCCGTTATTACAAGGCGTTTTATAAGGACGTCTATGGGGCGGATTACGGAGATGTGAAAGTGAAAGTCCACCATTTCCTCATCAGCTATTCGAAAGATTTTCTGGTTTTGCCTGACCTTTTGAAAAAAAACAAGGCGGAAGGTTAGGGCGGTTTCAGGAAGAGTTTTCAATTAAGGAAGGACTGATTAAATCGACAAGAGCGGATGGCGAGAAATTTTGCGACAA
>JAJPXI010000084.1 GCA_021205585.1 Oscillospiraceae bacterium | reverse complement strand
GTCCTGCTTTGGCTGCTTCAGCGGCGGCTCCCGGTTCGGTTCGTGCGGCAGCTCTGCGGTCTCGGCCCGTCCGGGCGGCTCCTCCCAGGGGGGGCCGGACTCCGCCGGAGGCGGCGCGTCGGCGTCCACGGGGGGCGGCGGCACCTCCTCTACCGGTTCCTCCGCCGGGGCCAGGGTCAGCCTGGCCCCCCGCAGGCCATAAGCGGCGCACAGGGCCGTCTCCAGCCGGGGCAGCAGTCCGGCCAGCTCCTCCGGCCCGTCCAGAACCGCCGTCAGGGTGCGCGCCCGGGCGTCCACATTGGCGGACAGCACCCTCGCCCCGGCCAGGGCCGCCGCCTGCTCCGGCGGGAGGGGGCATTTTGAAAATACAGTTGAAAACAGTGGTTTTTCTTCCATAGCGTACCTGCCTTGGGGGTTCATTTTTTTCGATAGGCCCAATGGCCCGCCTGCCGACATTTCACCAGCTTTCCTTCCTCGGTCAGCCGGGCCAAAACGCGGCTGGCCGTGGCCGCTGAAACGCCGCACAGCGCCCGCACGTCCGCGTTGCAAATGAAGGAATTGGCCTGCAAAAATTCCTCAATCTGCCGCCATCGGAGCGCCGCCCTGCCTGTGGGCCGTCCCGTCCCATCTCTCATTTCATCTCTCATTTCATCTCTCACATTCAGCGCGTCGATGAGAGACGCGCGGATGGCGGAGAGAAGAAACGCGATAAAAAGGGTGGATTCCCCGGCGGCGTTGGAGGCGTTGATGGCGTCATAATATTCCTGCTGCCGCCGGTATACCATGGACTCCACCGGAAGCCAGGCGAAAGCGGGGTTCCATTGGGAGAGAAGGAGGGTGTGCCAAAGCCGTCCCATGCGGCCGTTTCCGTCTAAAAACGGGTGAATTAACTCCATCTCATAGTGGAACACGCAGCTGCGAATCAACATATGCACATCGCTCTTTTCGGTCCACTCCAGCAGTTGGCACACCAGCTCAGGTACATACTGGGGCAGAGTTCCAAAGTGCGGCACCCGCCCCTGCCGATCCACCACCCCCACCGGGCGGGTGCGGAACATCCCCGCCTCCTCGGTCAAGCCTCCGGTCATCACGGCGTGGGCTTTCAGCAAATCCTCCACGTCGTAGGGGTTCAGCCGGTCTAACTGCTCGTAAATTTCATAGGCGTTTTTGACCTCAGCCACCTCCCTGGGCGGGGCCAGCACCTGTTTGCCGCTGAGGACGGCGGTGACCTGCTCCAGGCTGAGGGTGTTCTGCTCGATGGCCAGAGAGCCGTGGATGGTGCGGATTCGGTTGGCCCGCCGGAGCATGGGGCTGCCGGAGAGTCGCCCCTGTTCCGTCAGCCGCCCCACCAGTTCCGCAATCTCCGCCACCTGGCCGACAATTTCACTTGTCACCTCAAAGGGCGGCTGCTTATGTTTCATCCCGTAGCCTCCCAAACTTTCGTCACAACTGGTCGATCAGGGCGAACAGCTCATCCACCAGGCGATCCTCCGGAACCTTTTTGACCACCCTGCCCTTGCAGAACAGCACACCCTCTCCCCTGCCTCCGGCCAGCCCCACGTCGGCGGCGGCGGCCTCTCCGGGGCCGTTGACCACGCAGCCCATAACGGCCACGGTGATGGGCTTGTCTATTCCCTCCAGCCGCCGCTCCACCTGCTGGGCCAGGCCGATCAGGTCAATGCTGGTGCGCCCGCAGGTGGGACAGGAGATCAGCTCCGGCCCCTCCCGGCGCACACCGGCGGCTTTCAAAATCTTTTTGGCGGCCACGATTTCCTCCACCGGGTCGGCGGACAGGGAGACCCGCACCGTGTCCCCGATGCCCAGGGCCAGCAGGCCGCCGATGCCCACGGCGGATTTCAGCGTCCCCATCTCCACCGTGCCGGTCTCGGTGACGCCCACATGGAGGGGGCAGTCGCTGCGCCGGGCCATCAGCCGGTAGGCCCCCATGGTCACCGGCACCGAGGAGGATTTTAAGGACACGCAAATGTCCTGAAAGCCCCACCTTTGCAGCATCTCCACCTGGCCCAAAGCGGAGTCCACCAGGGCCTGAGGGGTGACGCCGCCGTACTTGTCCAGCAGGGGCTTTTCCAGAGAGCCGCCGTTGACCCCCACCCGGATGGGAATCCCCGCGTCCCGGCAGGCGTCGGCCACCGCCCGCACCCGCTCCGGCGCGCCGATGTTGCCGGGGTTGACGCGGATTTTATCCGCCCCGGCGGCCACGGCCTCCAGGGCCAGACGGTAGTCAAAATGGATGTCGGCCACCAGGGGGATGGAGATGGCCGCCCGAATGGCCCGGATGGCCCTGGCGGCATCCATGTCCGGCACGGCCACGCGCACAATCTGGCACCCGGCCCGCTCCAGGCGGTGAATCTGCGCTGCCGTCGCCTCTACGTCCTGGGTTGGGGTGTTGCACATGGACTGGATGCTCACCGGCGCGCCGCCGCCGACGGGGACATCGCCGACCAGGATTTGTCTTGTCACAGCGCCCGCCTCCTACGTCGCGATTTTCAGCACGTCGCTGACGGCCACCACCACCATCAGCCCCATCAGCAGGGCAAAGCCCGCCATGTTGATCCATCTCTCATACTTTGGGTTGAGCTTCCTGCGGAAAATCAGGCGGTACAGCAGCCCCACAATGAGAAAGAAGATTCGCCCACCGTCCAGCGCCGGGATGGGCAGCAGGTTCATCACAGCCAGGTTGATGGCAATCAGGGCCATCACATTCAGCACCGTCAGCAGTCCTTCTGCAGTGCTGGAGGCACTGGCCCCCATGCTGCCCACCGTGTCCACGATGCCGATGGGACCGGACAGATCCGACAGGCCCGCCGTCCCGGTGATTAAATCACCCAGGCTGATCCACACCAGGCGCACACAGTCGATGGCCTGATACCAGGTAAATTGCAGGGTGCGCCACAGGGTGGCCTCCACCGCCTGACCGTAGTAGATGCCCCGCATATAGCTGACGGTGCCGTCCTCGTTGGTGTAGGGCACCTTCGCGCTGAAATCAAAATCCTCAAAGGTGAGGATTTCCCCGTCCCGGAGAATCTTCAAATCCACCGTGTCCCCGGCCCGGCCCAGAAACAGGCTGGCGTCGGACATCATATAGATGCGGTGGCCGTTGATGGAGTAAAACTGATCCCCCTCCTGCAGGCCCTGCTCCACCAGATGCTCGGCCCCGTCCATAAACTCGGTGATGACCGGCAGGGAGAAGTAGGACACCTGGGAAAACACCAGCAGGATCATCACCAGCCCGGCCAGGAAATTCATCCCGGAGCCGGCCACAAGGATGATGAACTTTTTCCACGGGGCCTGGCACTCGAAGGAGCGGGGGTCGCCGGTGGCCTCGTCCTCCCCCTCCATGGCGCAGTAGCCGCCGATGGGCAGCAGGCGCAGGCTGTAATCGGTCTCCCCTTTCGTTTGGCGCAGCAGCAGGGGGCCCATGCCGATGGAAAACTCGTTGACCTTGACCCCCAGCAGCTTGGCGGTGAAGAAATGGCCAAATTCGTGGACGGCGATCAGCAGGCCGAACAGGAGAATGGCCAGGAGAATATAGAGGACATATTGCATTTCTTACCTCCCGGCCGCCCGCCGCCCGGCGGCGTCGGCGGCATAAACGGCCTCCAGGCCGTCCGCGGCCTGGAGCGGCACCTCGTCCAGCGCCCGCTCCACCAGGCGGGGAATGTCATAAAATCCGATTTCCCCGGCCAGGAACCGGGCCACCGCCGCCTCGTTGGCCCCGTTGAGCAGGGCGGGGGCGGTTCCCCCCACCTTTGCCGCCCGGATGGCCAGGGCCAGGCAGGGGAAGCTCTCCAAATCCGGCTCCGCGAAGTGCAGGGGGCCGCACTGGAGCAAATCCAGGGTCTGGGCCGGGCCGGGCAGGCGCTCCGGCCAGGTCAGGGCGTACTGAATGGGCAGACGCATATCCGGCGCGCCCAGCTGGGCCAGCACCGCCCCGTCCCGGTACTCCACCAGGGAGTGGATGACGCTCTCCCGGTGTACCACGATGGAGAGCTTCTCCGGCGGCATCCGGTATAGGCACATGGCCTCGATAAACTCCAGGCCCTTGTTCATCAGCGTGGCCGAGTCGACGGTCACCTTCGCCCCCATGGACCAGTTGGGGTGCCGGAGGGCCTGGGCCGGGGTGACGGCCTCCAGCTGGGCGCGCTTCATGCCGAAAAAGGGGCCGCCGGAGGCGGTTAAAATCAGCCGCTTCACTTCCTCCCGCCGGTTGCCCTCCAGGCACTGGAACAGGGCCGAGTGCTCCGAGTCCACCGGCAGGATGGCCGCGCCCTTCTCCTCCGCCCGGTCCATCACCAGACGGCCGGCGCACACCAGGGTCTCCTTATTGGCCAGGGCGACGCGCTTGCCCGCGTCGATGGCTGCCAGGGTGGGGGCCAGCCCGGCGATGCCCACGATGGCCGCCACCACCGTGTCCGCCTGGGGCAGGGCGGCGGCCTCCAGCACCCCCTGCTCGCCCCCCGCCACCCGGATGGGGGTGTCCGCCAGGCGCAGCTTCAGCCGGGCGGCAGCCTCCGGGTCGCCGGCCGCCACCAGGCGGGGGCGGAAGCGGCGGGCCTGCTCCTCCAGCAGATCCACCGAGGCGTTGGCCGCCAGGGCGCCCACACATAAGCCGAGGGCGGCGATCACCTCCAGCGACTGCCGCCCGATGGAGCCGGTGGACCCCAAAACTGTAATGGTTTTTTTATCCATATAGTATTTCCTCTATCAAATCGAAGCCGCGCCCCTTCATCCCATCGGATTGGCGCAATAGGCCAGCAGGAAGATGACCGGCCCGCAGAAAATCAGGCTGTCGAAGCGATCCAGCATCCCCCCGTGGCCGGGCAGAATCTTCCCGAAGTCCTTCACGTTGTACTGCCGCTTGACCAGTGAGAAAGCCAAATCCCCCAGCTCACTGAACAGGGCCCCCAGCAGGCCGCACAGAATCAGGGGGATGGGGCGCAGGGGGCTGCCCTCCACCGCACCCACGACCAGGCCGAACAGCAGGGCCAGCAGCGCCCCGCCCAGCAGGCCGCACAGGTAGCCCTCCAGGCTTTTTTTCGGGCTGACCGGGAAAATTCCCCGGTGTTTTCCCAGGAAAACGCCCCCGAAATAGGCCGCCCCATCGGTAACGAAGCTCAGCAGCAGGGCCAGCAGCACCAGGTACCGCCCCCCCGCCATCCCCCGCAGCGCGACCACGGAGGACAGGGCCAGGGGGACGCCGCACCCGGCGAACAGGGTCAGCAGCACATGGTAGAGCCGAATCCGGCCCCCGGTCTGCTCCTGATAGTCCAAGATGGCGCACAGGAAGGAAATAGCCGCCACCGCCAGGGCACATCCGGCGGTGCTGA
>JAJPXI010000059.1 GCA_021205585.1 Oscillospiraceae bacterium | reverse complement strand
CCGGCCTGCGCCGGGACTACGGCCTGCCCCTGCTGCCCCCGTCCGCCCCCGGCGCCCTGACGCTTACGTTTCGGGATGGGCCGGTGCTGGAGGACACCCACTTTTCCCTGGCCGGGGTGGAACTGCCGCCCTGCGACACCCTGCCCCTGCTGGCCGCCCTGTGGGAGGGGGGACGTTTGAAGCTGGAGGACGTGCGGATGGAATTTACCCCGCCCGGGAGGAGCAGTCCTCCCCCTGCCCGGTCAAGTCCCCGATGCGCACCGCCGCCCGGTGGGGGATGGGCTTCCAGCTGACCCGGGTAAAAAAGGCGATCAGATAGCCCAAATCCCCCAGCAGGGCGAACACCGGCCATATGGCGCAGTACAGCGCCGCCCGCCCGGAGGACAACCTGGGCAGCCGCTCCCACTCGGTCCACAGCAGCAGCGCCGCCAGGGGGATGGTGGACAGGTAGCCTGCAAGTACGCTCCACCCCTGTGCCAGCAGAAAGGACGCCAGGGCCGCCAGGCCCCGCCCCGCGGCCACGCCAAGGAGAACCTGCGCCAGCAGCTTCGCCAGAGCCAGCGCGGCGTAGAGGACGGTGGTGGGCAGCAGGGTCATCAGCGTGTCGTACAGGGCGAATTTCCGCCGCCAGCCTCCCGGCCCCAGCAGCAGCTGCCGGAGCAGGGAGGATCCGTACTCCCTCACGGCCTGCAAATGTCCCTTGCCCCAGCGGATGCGCTGCCGCAGGGCCACGGGCAGAGAGACGGGCTGCTCGTCGTAAAACTGGGCGGCCTCCTGGTAGGCGATGTGGTAGCCCTTCAGCACCGCGTCGGCGGTGAAGGCCCGGTCTTCCGTCAGGGTGACGTAGTTCCACCCCCCGTCCATCAGCTCCCTGGCAAAGAGAAAGCCGGTGCCGGTCAGCCGGGTGGGCAGGCCCAGCAGATTGCGCCCCCGGCTCTCCATGCGGCTCAGGCGCATCCAGTGGAAGGCGTAGCTGGCCGCCAGGGGGCTGTCCAGAAAGTTTTTGGTGTTGCGGTAGCCGGTGATGATCTTTTCCCCGCTGTCAAAGGCGTCGTTCATGCGGAGCAGATAGTCGCTTTTCAGCAGGTTGTCCGCGTCCAGCAGCAGGTAGGCTTCAAAGGGGATGTCCCCGTAGTCCCGCTGAATCCGGCGCAGTAAAAATTGCAGGGCGTAGCCCTTGGTGCAGCGCTCGCCGTCAAAGCGCTCGTAGCAAACCGCCCCGCCCCGCCGGGCCAGCTCCGCCGTGGCATCGGTGCAGTTGTCGGCCACCACGAAAACCTGGAGCAGCCGGGCCGGGTACTCCTGCAACCGGATGCTCTCCAGCAGCTGGCCAATGACCGCCTCCTCGTTCCGGGCGGCCACCAGAATGGCGTACCGGTGCAGCCGCCGGGCCGGGGGGTACTCCTTTTTGCGCCATAGCCCCAGCAGGGCGATAAGCCCCCGGTAGGCGAACAGCGCCGACAGCGCCGCCGACGCCAGCGCCAGCAGCCCCGCCAAGCCTTCAAGAACCGTCGTTGCCACGCCCCATCCCTCCAATCGTTTTCCTGCCTTAATCATACGCCAGGACAGGGGGAAAAGGCAACTTAAGATTTTCTGAAGATTTTGGCTTATCTGTCTTGGCTTTATACGGGGAGTTTGTCCTTTTTCCGCAAAGAGAGAAAACGTTTCCCCTAAGGCTGCACCGCACAGAGCGGCAAGAGCGGATTGTAAGTCAGATTTCCGTCAGGACAGGGCGTAAAAAGCGCAAATGCGCTTTTTTATAGCGCGAAGCGCGTTGAGAATCGTATGAGACGCTTTAAAAGTTCAGATTAAAATGTCCCACTTTGAAAGAAAAAATCCCGCTTAAAGAGAAAACGTTTTCGCAATTTTGATTGACAGCCGCCGGGGTTCGTGGTATCTTGATTCGGAATATACCAGAAAAGAAGGCTTGTCATCATGGGACATCATATCAAAACAGGTCTGCTGCTGTGCCTCTGCGCGGCGCTGCTGTGCGCGCTGGCCGCCTGCGGCGGCGAGGACGGGGGCGAGGGGGAGGTCGTGGAGCTGACCAACGTCTCCTACGACCCCACCCGGGAGCTGTACGCCGCCTACAACCAGCTGTTCTCCGACTATTGGCTGGATCTGACCGGACAGACGGTGGAGATCACCCAGTCCCACGGCGGCTCCGGCAGCCAGGCTCTCCAGGTGGCCAACGGGCTGGAGGCCGACGTGGTGACCCTGGCCCTGGAGCAGGACGTGCAGGCGGTGGCCGACGCGGGGCTGATTGAGGACGGCTTTGTCCAGGAGTTTGACAACGACAGCGCCCCCTACACCTCCATCATCGTCTTCCTGGTGCGCGCCGGGAATGAGAAGGAAATCACGAACTGGGACGACCTGCTCCGGGAGGACGTGGAAATCGTCACCCCCAACCCCAAGACCTCCGGCGGGGCCAGGTGGAACTACCTGGCCGCCTGGTACTACTTTGAGCGCCAGGGGCTGGAGGAGGAAGAAATTCTGGCGAACATGACCACCCTGTTTCAAAACGTGGTGGTGCTGGACTCCGGGGCCAGGGCGGCCACCACCTCCTTTGTGGAAAACGGCCAGGGCGACGTGCTGATCGCCTGGGAGAACGAGGCCTATCTGACCATGGAGGAGTACCCCGGAGAGTATGAAATCGTCATCCCCTCGGTGTCCATTCTGTGCCAGCCCACGGTGGCCGTGGTGGACGAGGTGGTGGACCGGAACGGCACCCGTGAGGTGGCGGAGGCCTATCTGGAGTACCTGTACTCCGAGGAGGCCCAGCGCCTGGTGGCGGAGAACTACTACCGGCCCTGTAACGCCGAGATATATCAGGAGTACGTCAGCCAGTCGGAGGGCAGCGTCATCACCGCCCTGAGCGGGGACGGGGCCTGGATTGTGGACGCGGTGGAGCTGGTGGACATCGACTATTTTGGCGGCTGGGCGGAAGCCACCCAGCGGCACTTCTCCGACGGCGGCCTGTTCGACCAGATTTTTGGGGAATGAGCCCATGAGCGCCGCCCGCCGCCAGCAGCGCGTGATTCCAGGCTTTGGGCTGAGCCTGGGGGTCACGGTGACCATGCTGAGCCTGATTGTGCTGATTCCCCTTTGCTCCCTGGTCATCTATACCCTGGAGCTGTCCCCGGCGGAGTTCTGGGAGACCGTGACAAGGGCCAGGGTGCTCTCCAGCCTGTGGGTCAGCGTCTCCACCGCCCTGTGCGCCGCTCTGGTCAACACCGTCATGGGCCTGGTGCTGGCCTGGGTGCTGGTGCGCTACGACTTTCCGGGCAAGCGCGTCATGGACGGCATGATTGAGCTGCCCTTCGCCCTGCCCACCGCCGTGGCCGGCATCGCCCTGACCCACCTGACCACCACAAACGGCTGGGTGGGCAGCCTGTTCGCCCGCTTCGGCATCGAAATCGCCTATACCCGGCTTGGCATCACCGTGGCCCTTGTCTTTGTGGGCATCCCCTTTGTGGCCCGCTCGGTGCAGCCGGTGCTGGAAAAGCTGGATCCCCAGTATGAGGAGGCCGCCCATATGCTGGGGGCCGGGCGGGGTTATACCTTTTTCCACGTCATCCTGCCGGAGCTGCGGGCCCCCCTGATGGCGGGGTTCTCCATGGCCTTCGCCCGGGGCATCGGGGAGTACGGCAGCGTGGTCTTTATCGCGGGCAACACCCCCTATGAAACGGAAATCGCCCCGCTGCTGATTATGTCGGAGCTGCAGGAGTACGACTACTCCGCCGCCACCTCCCTGGCCCTGGTGATGCTGGCCATCTCCTTCCTGGTGCTGCTGGCCAACGCGGCGGTGCAGCACCGGGCGGCCCGACGCAGCAACGGATGAGAGGAGGACGCGGATGAAAACCGGAGAATCCCAGGGAAGGCCCTGGGCCAAGTGGGCGCTGATTGGCCTGGCGGCCCTGTTTTTGGGGGTCATGCTGGTACTGCCCTTAATCTACATTTTAACCGTGGCCTTTCGGGAGGGCGTCGGCGTGTTCATCGCGGCCATCACCCAGTCCGATGCATTGAAGGCCGTTTTGCTGACCCTGGGAACCATGCTGGTCACTGTGGCCGTCAACACCCTGTTCGGCCTGTTCGCCGCCTGGTGTCTGACCAAGTACGCCTTCCGGGGCAAGCGGGTGCTGTCCGCCCTGATCGACCTGCCCGTCACCCTGTCTCCTGTGACGGCGGGGTTAATCTACCTGCTGACCTACGGGCGGCAAAGTATCCTCTACCCCCTGCTGCAGCGGCTGGGCATCACCATCGTGTTCGCCGTGCCGGGGGTCATCCTGGCCACCATCTTTGTCACCTTCCCTCTGGTTTCCAGGGAGCTGATTCCCGTACTCAGCGCCCAGGGGACCCAGGAGGAGGAGGCCGCCGCCCTGATGGGGGCCGGAACCTGGACCATTTTCCGAAGGGTGACCTTTCCCCACATCCGCTGGGCGCTGCTCTACGGGGTGGTGCTGTGCGCGGCGCGGGCCATGGGGGAGTTTGGGGCGGTGTCCGTGGTGTCGGGCCATCTCAGCGGCAAGACCAACACCCTGCCCCTGTATATCGAGCTGCTCTACCAGGGCTACGACTTTACCGGGGCCTTCGCCGTGTCCGCCCTGCTGGTGGTGATGTCGGTGATTATTTTGATTTTGCGCAGCCTTTTGGAACGCAAAGGGGACAAGGCGCGAAACGCCCATTGACCGGGGAGGAATGAGCATGGCGGAAAATTATGTACAGCTGCGCCACGTCAGCAAGCGGTTCGGAGCCTTTGCCGCTGTCCGGGATGTCAGTCTGAGCGTCCCCACCGGGAAGCTGGTGGCCCTGCTGGGCCCCAGTGGCAGCGGGAAGACCACGCTGCTGCGGATGATTGCCGGCCTGGAGGCCCCGGAGGAGGGGGACATTCTAATCGACGGCCGGGTGGTCAACCAGGTGCCCGGCAGCCAGCGGGGCGTCGGGTTTCTGTTTCAAAATTACGCTCTGTTCCGCTATATGACGGTGTATGACAACATCGCCTTTGGCCTGAGGGTGAAAAAAGCGGGCCGGGAGGAAATCCGCCAGCGGGTGGAGGAACTGCTGGAGCTGATTGACTGCAAAGGGCTGGAGAAGCGCTACCCCAGCCAGCTCTCCGGCGGCCAGCGCCAGCGGGTAGCCTTCGCCCGGGCCCTGGCCCCCCGTCCCCGGCTGCTGCTGCTGGACGAGCCTTTCGCTGCCGTGGACGCCAAGGTGCGCCAGGAGCTGCGGGTCTGGCTGCGGGACATGATTACTCAAATCGGCATCACAAGCATCTTCGTCACCCACGACCAGGAGGAGGCCCTCTCGATGGCCGATGAAATCATCGTCACCTACCAGGGCCGGGGGGAGCAGGCCGGCCCGCCCCGGCAGCTCTACGAG
>JAJPXI010000129.1 GCA_021205585.1 Oscillospiraceae bacterium | reverse complement strand
GTAAACGCAACATATCAAATGCCGGGTGTTGCGTTTACTTTGGAAATTGAGGGTTCCTGAATTGTTTCTGAATCGTTCCCGCATCTTCCTTGCGCCGGATTGGAGGACGTGCTACACTTTTTATAAAGGGAAGCGCTGATTAAATGCGCCTGCGGCGGCTGGCGGAACTTTTCCGCCAAAAGCGCGTTGCAAAAGTTTGAAATACATACAGTATTCCTGCACTTTTGCGCCTTCTTTTGTCGCAAAATTTCTCGCCATCCGCTCTTGCCGATTTAATCAGTCCTTCCAAAGATAAGCGGCTTCTCTTTTAAGTCAGGTTAAGCCGCATCGAGTATCATATACACCGGCGGACGCAGTCCGCCGGTGTACTGGAGAAAGAGAGAGATTTTAAGGTGAACACTTCCATTCCCCTCCCCCTCAAAGCGCGGAAAGGCGGGCCGCTGCGGGCCGCCTGCGCGCTGCTGGGAACGCTGGCGCTGTGGATTTTCCTGGCGACGGCGCTGTCCGGGGCGGCGGCGGCCCAGGAACTGACCGACGAAATCTCCGTCGTCCTCTCCAATGGGCAGAGCATTGCCGGGATGACCGACGGCAGCATTTCCACCTATGTCAGCCTCTCCGGCGGCTCCACCGTCACCCTGACCGGCGCGGAGGAAATCACCGGGCTCTATATCATGTGGAACAAGATCCCCGGCCAGTGGGGTTATACCGCCGATGGCGTCTCCTATATCGCCGGGGACAAGGGCTTTCTTCACGAGTATGTGGCCCTGGAGGAGCCGGCCTTCCAGGTCGTCCTCACCCTCCCGGATGGCGGCGGGGAGATTACCGACCTGTACGCCTTTTCCGCCGGGGAACTGCCCGACTGGGTGCAGGTGTGGGAGGAGCCGCTGGAGCAGGCGGACATCCTGCTGTTTTCCACCCACTCCGACGACGAGCAGCTTTTTTTCGCCGGTCTGCTGCCCTATTACGCCGTCCAGGTGGGGGCGGCGATGCAGGTGGTGTACATGACCCAGCACTGGGACACTGTCACCCGGCCCCACGAGCAGCTGAACGGACTGTGGACAGTGGGCATCCGCAATTACCCCATTATTTCCTCTTTCCCCGACGATGCCCGCAGCCTGGGCAGCACCTCGGAGAGCCGGGAGACGGTTCTGGCCAGGGCGCAGAGCGTCTATGACGAGGAGGAATGGATTCTCTTTCAGGTACAGCAGCTGCGCCGGTTCCAGCCCCAGGTGGTGGTGGGCCACGATTTGGACGGGGAGTACCGCCACGGGGCGCACATTTTGAACAGCGACGCGCTGATACAGGCCCTGGAACTAAGCGCCGACCCCTCCTACGACCCCGGCTCCGCCCAGGAGTATGGCCTGTGGGACGTGCCCAAGACCTATTTCCACTTATACAGTGAAAACCAGGTGGTGCTGGACTACGATACCCCCCTGGACAGCCTGGGCGGGCTGACCGCCTTTGAGGTGTCCAAACTGGGCTACGCCTGCCATGACTCCCAGCAGTGGACGTGGTTCACCGACTGGATGGACGTGGACAGGGCCGCCGATATCGCCACCTACAGCCCCTGCCTGTTCGGCCTGTACCGCAGCACCGTGGGGGCGGACAGCGAGGGGGACGATTTGCTGGAGCACATCACCCTCTACGCCGACCAGCTTGCCGCCAAGGAGGCGGAGGCCCAGCGCCAGGCGGAGGTGGAAGAAGCCCTGCATCTGGCGGAGGAGGAGGCCCTGCAAAAATCCCTGGCAAAAGCCAGGGCCCAGGTTGCAACAGAACAGGCGCGGCGGCAAACCGCATGGCTGGGCGCGGCCGCCGTCCTGGCCGCCGTAATCCTTCTGATTTTGGCATACTGCCGATTCGTGCGCCGCAGGCGCGGAAAGGAATGACGGTTTGATGGAGGTTTCGATTGTCATCCCCTCCCTGAACCCGGACAAAAAGCTGCTGGAGGTCATCCACGGCCTGCTGGATGTGGGCTTTCAGGACATTATTCTCGTCAACGACGGCAGCGACGCCGCGCATATGGATCCCTTCCGGCAGGCCCAGGCCCTCCCGCAGGTCACCCTTTTGACACACCCGTCCAACCTGGGGAAGGGCCGGGCGCTGAAAACCGGCTTTTCCTATTTCCTGGAGCAGAGGCCGGAGAGCGCCGGGGTGGTCACCGTAGACGGGGACGGCCAGCACGCAGCCAAGGACATCTTGGCCTGCGCCAGGGAGATGGTGCGGCTGGGGGATTACCTGGTGCTGGGGGTACGGGACTTTTCCCAGCCCCAGGTGCCCCGGCACAACCGCTGGGGCAACCGGCTGACCTGCGGCGCGCTGCGCCTGGTCTGCGGCGTCCGGGTGCGGGACACCCAGACCGGCCTGCGGGCCATCCCCGCCGCGCATCTGCGGGCCTTTCTCCAGACCCGCGGGGAGCGGTTTGAATATGAAACGGAGATGTTGCTGGAGACCAGGCGGCTGGACATCCCCATCGCCCAAGTGACCATCGACACGGTGTACCAGGGGGAAACCCAGACCAGCCACTTCCGAGTGGTGCGGGACTCCTTTCTGATTTACCGCATGATCCTCCGCTTCGCCGTCTCCTCCCTGGGGGCCACCGCCGTCGATTTTCTGCTTTACAGCGGCATCCTGCTGCTGCTGGACGGCCGGGGCAGCCGGGAGGTTCGGCTGCTGGCGGCCTACCTGACGGCCCGCATTATTTCCTCGGCCATCAACTATACCGTCAACCGCAAGGCGGTGTTCCGCTCCCTGGCCCCCGTGGGGCAGACCCTGCGGCGCTACTACCTGCTGTGCGTGTGCCAGACCGCCTGTTCCTATGGCCTGATTTATCTGCTGACTGAGCTGTCCAGGGCCGCGCTGGCGGGGGAAATTCTGTGGAAGGTGCCGGTGGACGTGCTGCTGTTCCTCATCAGCTATCAGATCCAGCGGCGGTGGGTCTTTGCCCGCATCGGCAAAAACTCCTCAAAATCGTAACGACATATCCGTAAACAGAAAGAAGGATTTAGAATGGAAAATTCCACTCCCGCCCTCCGGCCCAGGCCGGCGGCCAGGGCCCTGCGGTACATCCTGCGGACGCTGCTGGTGCTGCTAACCGGCCTGCTGGCCCTGGCCCTGGCGCTGGTCATCGCCCTGGGCACCATCGTCCACGGCCCCTCCCAGACGGCCAGAGAGCTGTTTGTCACCACCATTTTAGAGTCGGGTCAGCTGAAATTCGTGGCCTCTATCTTCCTCTCGGATGAGGAAATTTCCGACATCGTCAGCCGCACCTCCATGGAGCAGATGGACGCCGATGTCGATACCGATCTGATTCAGGTGGACAGCGGAGATACTCAGAAGGACGGGGAGGCATACGACGAAAACGGCATCGAGCTGATTGAAATTTCCGGCAGCACCTACTACGCCAAGCTGATGATCGTCCAGGATCCGTCCAAAATCAAGCTGGCCACCACCTACCCCTGGACGGAGTACGGCAAGAACCTGGACGAGCTGGTGGAGGACAGCGGCGCAGTGGCCGGCGTCAATGGCGGGCTGTACGTTTCCGAATCCAACAAGGGCGGCTCCCCTCTTGGGGTGGCTGTCAGCGAGGGGGAGATTCTGTACAACCAGCCCTCCGGCTGGGCGGGGCTGTACATGATCGGCTTTGACCGGGACAATATTTTGCAGATTGTGGATATCGAGGGCATGACCAGTACCGAGCTGGAGACGCTGATTAAATGGACGGGCATCCGGGATGCCGTGGCCTTCCAGGACGAGGCCAGCGACGCCAACAACCACTTCGTCCCCCTGATTATCAACGGCGAGGCCCGGCAGCTCAACGGCCAGGGCAGCGGAGCCAACCCCCGCACCGCCATCGGCCAGCGCGCCGACGGCTCGGTGCTGCTGCTGGTAACCGACGGGCGGGGGGCCTCCGGCCACCTGGGGGCCACCGCCTCCGATTTAATCAGCATTATGCTGGAGTACGGCGCGGTCAACGCCGCCAATCTGGACGGGGGCAGCTCCTCCTGTATGTACTACAACGGGGCCTATGAGATGACCAGCGTGACCCTATACCACGCCAACTCCTCCTGGCGGCTGCCCACCGCCTTTGTGGTGGAAGGGGGCTGACGGCGATGGGACAGACAGGAACCCGGCTTTTGGCCAGAAAGAAAAAGAAGCCGTCCCTTTTCACCCGGCTCTATCTGCTCTATGTCCTGCTTCTGCTGGCGCTGTGCCTGGCCGTGTTTTTCTATGTGCGCAACAGCCTGAGCCTATATGAAAACGCTCAGCCGGATGCCTTTATGGACGCGCTTTTGGAGCAGCTGAAGCAGGGCGAGGGGGAACAGCTGGAGCAGCTGTGTTTCCCCGACGGGGAGGGCGGCCCCTTTGAGAACCCGGAACAGCTCCGGCAGTCCCTCTCCGACACATTGCAAACCGCCCAGCTCACCTGGAAGACGGACACCCAGAGCTATGACAGCGCCCGGCCGGCCTATCAAATCTGCGCCGACGGGGAGCCCCTGGTATCCGTGGGCCTGTACGCTGAGAGCGGCGTGACAAGGATGGGCCTTTTGACCATCTCCACCTGGACGCTGGAAAGCGCCGCACCCGTACAGTCCGACACGGCCTTTCTCCAAGAGGACGGCAGCTACACCTGCACCGTCTGGACATCCAGCGAATACACCGTGCTGGTCAACGGCGTGGCCCTGACCGGGGAACAGCGGACGGGCGAGACGGAGCCGCTGGAGCAGCTGGAAACTGTTTCGGCGTATGCCGATGTGCCGGAACTGGTGTGCTATCGGGTCGGCGACTTGCGCCTCTCCCCCACCGTCACCGTGCTGGACAGCCAGGGACAGCAGGTGCAGACCGAGACAGAGGACGGCGGGACGGTGTGGGCCGAGCCGGTCTTTTCCGCCAGCCAGGAGGGGGAGGCTCTGGTCGTCCAGGTGGACGTACTTGGCATTACGGAAACCTGGAGCAAGTTGATGACCGACGACCTGGGGGGCGCCCGCCACGGCGTGGCCCAGGTGCAGAGTTATCTGATTCCCGGCTCCTCTCTCTATAATCTGGCCGGGGATTACGCCTCCGGCATCGACATCACTTTCGTCAGCAACCACACCTTGGACGGCTTCTCTGAAGAAAAAGTCTCGAACTGTATCCAGTACAGCCAGGACTGCTTCTCCTGCGATGTCTATTTTGAAAAAAATATGACCCTGACCAAGGACGGCTCCGCCCGCACCGACGTGTTCTACAGCCGGGTCTATTTCGTCCTGATTTCCGACGAAACCCTGGCCGAACCGGGCTGGTATATGGCGGATATGCAGGCTGTTCTGGAGTGAGATTGAGGCTGTTATCAAACTATTTACATTCACAGCGTTGATTTTTCCTGCGCGCTGTGGTAAACTAATGGCACCAAAGAAAGGCGGTGGCGGCGATGGACAGCGAAGCGGCGCAGGCCGGGGCCGGGACGGATTCCTCCCCGTTTCAGGCTGACGGCCTTTCCGGCGGGCCGTACA
>JAJPXI010000112.1 GCA_021205585.1 Oscillospiraceae bacterium | reverse complement strand
CTCCAAGGGGAGCGCTGCAGCAAACTGTGGCGCTCCCCTGCTGTTTGTCGGGAGCCGCCGCAGGCGCATTTAATCAGTGCTTCCTTAAGAAAATCTTAATCAAATGCCCCTTTGATTTTTTCCGCGTTTCTGGTAGGATATTGTTACAAAGAGATTCTCCGCAGGGGAGGGAACGGGTGTGTACAATATTTTGGTGTGCGACGACGACCGGGACATCGTCTCCGCTCTGTCGGTCTACCTGACCGGGGAGGGTTACCGGGTGCTCCCGGCCTATACCGGGCAGGAGGCCCTGGACTGGATGGAGCGGGAGGAGGTACACCTGATTTTGATGGACATCATGATGCCCGGTCTGGACGGCCTGGCGGCCACCGAGCGGCTGCGGGAGCGCAGCAATGTGCCTGTGATTCTCCTGACCGCAAAAAGCGAGGACTGCGATAAGGTGCAGGGGCTGAACCTGGGGGCGGACGACTATGTGACCAAGCCCTTCAGCCCCACGGAGGTGCTGGCCCGGGTCAAAAGCCAGCTGCGGCGGTACACCGTGCTGGGGGGCCGGCAGGAGGAGACGCTGCTGATCAACGGCGGCATTGAGATGAATGACCGGGACAAACGGGTGACGGTGGACGGCCAGGAGCGCAGCCTGACCCCTTTGGAGTACAACATCCTCCGCCTGCTGCTGCTCCACCCCGGCCAGGTGTTCTCCACCCGGCAGCTGTACGAGCGGGTGTGGAAGGACGCCTTTTATGGCTCGGAAAACACCGTAGCCGTCCACATCCGCCACCTGCGGGAAAAAATCGAGATCGACCCCGGAAACCCCCGCTACCTGAAGGTGGTTTGGGGCGTGGGGTATAAAATGGAGAGGGTGAAGCGATGAAAGGCAAGCATATTGGAACCGTCTGTGCCGCCTGCGTCCTGCTGGGCGCCGCCGGTGTGCTGCTCGATTTCTTTGGCTGCCAGTACTTGTTGTGGTACGAGAAACTGCTGCCGCTGGTTGTGGGCGTGTGCTGCACGGCGGCGGCGGTGGTGCTCTGGGTGCTGCTGAGGCAGTGGGCCGTCCGGCAGCAGGAGCTGCCCGAATGGATTGAAAAGCTCCCCTGTGATTTCATTTTCCTCGCCTATCTTTTCCTGATGTTTCTGGAACTGGATCTGCTGTCGGACTGGGCGCAGTGGGCCGTAGAGTTCCGTTATGTGGATGATGACATTGTACCGGCTATTCTGTGCGCTCTGCTGCTGGCGGCGGAGAGCGCGGCCGTGCTGCTGCTGATCGCCGTCCGGCGGAAGGGGCGCACCCTGTACCGCCACACCGCCGCCGTCTGGTGCGCCCGGAAAGGGGTCACTTTTTTTCGCCAGCTGCCCATGATCTGGCGGGTTGTGGCGCTGTTTGTGCTCTATCTGGCGGGGGAGGCGGCGCTGATTCTCCTGAGTATAGCCATTGGCACACTGGGGCTGATGCTGTTTCTGCTGTTGGTTTACCAGGTGCCGGTGCTGTACCTGCTGTGCCGGTGGACGGTGCAGTGGCGGGAGATGCGCGCCGTGACGGGGCGCATCGTCGCCGGGGAGCTGGACGCCCAGGTGAACCACCGGGGCTTTTTCCCCGATTTGTGGGAGCACGCCACGCAGCTCAACGAGCTGGGCCAGGCCATCGACCAGGCGGCGGAGGAGCGGCTGAAAAGCGACCGGTTCCGGGCGGAGCTGATTACAAACGTCTCCCACGACCTGAAAACACCCCTGACCTCCATCGTCAGCTATGTGGATCTGCTGAAAAAGGAGGAGCTGGACAGCCCCGCCGCGCGGGAGTATGTCCAGGTGCTGGAGCGGAAGAGCCAGCAGCTGAAAAAGCTGACGGAGGACTTGATTGAGGCCTCCAAGGCATCCACCGGCGCGGTGACGGTCAGCCGACAGCGGCTGGACCTGGCCCAGTTGGCCCGGCAGGCGGTGGGGGAGTATGGGCCCCGGCTGGAGCAGGCCGGGCTGTCGGCGGTGGTCAGCGTGCCGGAGCAGCCTCTGTCCATCAGCGCCGACGGCCGGCACCTGGGCCGGGTGCTGGACAATCTGCTGAGCAACTGCGTCAAGTACGCCCTGCCCGGTACCCGGGTCTATGTGGACGCGGCGGCAGCGGAGGGCCGGGCAGTGCTGACAGTGAAAAACATCTCCCGCGAGAGGCTGAACGTCCCCCCAGAGCAGCTGATGGAGCGCTTTGTCCGGGGGGACGAGTCCCGCGCCACCGAGGGCTCCGGCCTGGGCCTGTCCATCGCCCGCAGTCTGACGGAATTGCAGCCGGGTCGCTTCACCTTGGCCATCGACGGGGATCTGTTCAAGGCCGCCATGGAATTCCCTCTGCTGGAGGAAGAATGAAACGGAGCAAAAAGTACGGACAGCCGCAAAAGCGCGGCTGTCCGTATTTTTTGAATGGACTTTCGGTTCAGCCCACCAGGTACACCCTGGGCACCCGGGGGGCGATGCCGCACAGCAGCTCGTATTGGATGGTGCCCACGGCCTGGGCCTTTTCCTCCAGGGGGAGCTGAGGGCCGAAGATAACGGCCTGCTGCCCCGGCTCCACCTGGGGCAAATCGGTCACGTCCACCATGCACATATCCATGCACACCCGGCCCAGGATGGGGACCCGCTGCCCGGCGACCAGTACCTCTCCCCGGTTGGACAGCAGCCGCTCCAGCCCGTCCCCGTAGCCCACCGGCAGCACGGCCAGGCGGGAGTCCCGGCGAAGGGTATGGGTGCAGCCGTAGCTGACGCAGGTTCCGGCGGGCAGTTCCCGCACCGCCATAATACGGGCCTTCAGGGTCATCACCGGCAGCAGCCCCGGCCCGTCCAGGCCCTCCAGCGCCGGGTCGGGGTAGTGGCCGTACAGGGCGATGCCGGGGCGCACCATGTCCATATGGGCGCAGGGAAAGCGCAGGGTGGCGGCGCTGGCGGCGCAGTGCCAGATGGGGACGCGCAGGCCCGCCAGCGCCCTTTTCAGGTCGAGAAACCGGTTCAGCTGGAGCATGGAGTACTCCTCGTCGCCGTCGGCGTTGGCAAAGTGGGTGAATACCCCCTCCGCCTCCAGCCCCGGCAGGGCGGCGGCCTGGGCCATCTCCGCCGCGGCGCGTTCCACCGTGTCCTCCCGGCACAGAAAGCCCAGACGGGACATCCCAGTGTCGGCCTTCAAGTGGATTTTCAGCGCTTTTCCCGCACGCTGCGCCGCCCGGCTCAGGGCCTGGGCCTCGGCCAGGCTCTGCACCGTCTGAGTCAGACCGTACTCCAGCAGCTCCGGGGCGAAATCCTCCGGGGTTGGCCCCAAAATCAGGATGGGGGCGCGCAGGCCTGCCCGGCGCAGCTCCACCGCCTCGTCCAGGCAGGCCACCAGCAGGTAGTCCGCCCCCAGCCCCTCCAGCTTTTTCGCCACCGGCACGGCCCCGTGGCCGTAGGCATTGGCCTTGACCAGCCCGGCGAACCGGCAGCCGGGGGGGAGCATGGCCCGGAGGGCCCGGTAGTTGTGCTCCAGGTGGCCCAGGTCGATTTCCGCCCAGGCCCGTTTCTTTTGTGGATCGATCATGGCAATTCCCTCTTTATTTTTATTCTTTCGTGAACTCCGTAAATGTACACTGCATGACCACATAGCCGTCGGAGCTGACCTCGGCGCGGGTCAAATCGTGGGTCTCCCCGTCCAGCCACAGGGCGATTTCCGTGCCGCTGCCCGCTGGGTTCTCCGGGGAGCGGCACAGAATCCAAAGCTGTTCCCCGTCCTCCCCCGATTCAAAATCGCACTGGGCCATGTAGCCGGAGCGCAGGGCTTCCAGTACGGCGGGGACGGCCTCCAGGGGCGTCAGCCCCGTGCCGGACAGCTCCCCGGTCTCCAAGCTGGCCCCGTCGTAATCCAGATAGGATTCCCCGTCCTCCAGCCGGGCGGTCAGGCCGGCGATGTTCTCCGGCTCCAGCACGGTCAGCACCATGGCCCCACCCTGCTCCCAGGACACGGACGCCCGGTAGGTGTACACCCGCTCCCCGTAGTCGGCCACCATGTCCACAGTGGCGGCGCAGGACGTTATGGCCAGGTATTCTGCGCGGGCGCTCAGGGCCGCCTCCTCGGCTTTGCTGACCCCGGCGGTTCCGCTCCCGCCGCAGCCCGCCAGCAGCAGAAGGGCGGCAAAGAGCGCCCACAGCTTTTTTCCCAAAGGGGCATCCCTCCTTTTATGGCGCTTCTTCACACTCCATCATGGCCTCGGGCAGCCGCTCCAGCAGGTCGCCGACGGTCATGCCGTACTCCCCCCGATCCCTGGCCGCCAGATCCCCGGCCCTGCCGTGGAGCCAGACCGCCGTGGGGACGGTTTCCTCCCTGGGGAACTGCACCCACAGCCCGGCCAGCAGCCCGGCCAGCGCGTCCCCCGCGCCCCCTCTTGCCATGCCGGGGTTCCCGGTGGGGTTGACGGCGCACCGTCCGTCCGGGAAGGCGGTGATGGTGCGGTGCCCCTTGAGAACCAGCACACAGCGGTGGGCCTGGGCGAACGCCCGTGCCGCCTGGAGCCGGTCGGTGATGGGCAGGGGGCAGCCGGACAGGCGGGCGAACTCCCCGTCGTGGGGGGTCAAGACGGTGGGCGCGGGGCGGTTGTCCAGTACATCTATATGCCGGGAGAGGATATTTAGACCGTCTGCGTCCAAAATAACCGGTTTTTCCAGCCGCTCCAGCAGCGCCAGCGTCAGCTTTTCCGCCCGCTCCCCCTGCCCAAGGCCGGGACCGAGCAGGACGGCGCCGCACCCGGCGGCCCGCTCCAGCAGTGCCTCCGGGTTCTCCGGCAGAGGGACGGCCATGGCCTCCTCGCAGCGGACGGCGGTGATGGGATAGATTTCCTCCGGCACCGCCAGGGTCACAAGCCCCGCCCCGCTGCGTACGGCGGCCCGGCTGGCCAGGATGGGCGCGCCGGTGTACCCCAGGCTGCCCGCTACAATCAACAGGCGGCCAAAGTCCCCCTTATGGGCGGCCCGCGCCCGCCGGGGCAGCAGGGGCTTTTCCGTCACCGCCGTCCGGCAGGGCTGGGCCAGCAAATCCGCCGGGATGCCGATGTCCTCCACCACCACCCGGCCGCTGCACACCGCCCCGTCCCCTACGAACAGGCCGGGCTTGCCGGTGGAAAAGGTCACGGTCACGGCGGCGCGTACCGCGCAGCCCAGCGCCTCGCCGGTGTCCGCGTGAACGCCGCTGGGAATGTCGGCGCTGACCACCCGGCCCAGCCGGTTCATCCAGGCCGCCGCCCGGGCCGCCTCCGGGCGCAGGGGGCTGTTCAGCCCGATGCCGAACAGGGCGTCCACCGCCGCGTCAAATTCCCCCTCCGGGGGCTCTTCTTCAAAGTCCTCCAGTCGTCCGCCGGCCTCCCGGAGCCGCCGCTCCATCTCCCGGCAGTCCTCGGTCATTTTCTCCCGCCGGCCCACCAGGAAGCAGCGCACGCTCCATCCCTGCTTCAGCAGCAGCCGGGCGGCGGCCACCCCGTCGCCCCCGTTGTTGCCGGGGCCGCAGAACACGGCAGCCCGCCGCCCCC
>JAJPXI010000237.1 GCA_021205585.1 Oscillospiraceae bacterium | reverse complement strand
CGCAACCTGTTGCATTTTGTCTGATTCTGTTGCGTTTACTCTGAAAATTGACCCGCATCTGGGCGCGGACAGGGAAGCCGCCGCTTGCGGAAAAACGGACGGCAGGCCCGCCGGAAGCCGGGGGAATGCCAAAACTTTTTCCGGCGGGGGGATTTTTGCTTGAGTTTTTTTTGGAGAGGGTATATACTGATAGAAACGCATCCTGCGAAAACAAGGGAGAGGAATTAAATGGAGAAAATTCAGATGAAAACGCCCCTGGTGGAGATGGACGGAGACGAGATGACCCGCATCATCTGGGCGCAGATCAAGGAGCAGCTGCTGCTGCCCTTTGTGGAACTGAAAACGGTGTATTTCGATCTGGGCCTGCCCAACCGGGAGGCCACCGGGGATCGGGTGACGGAGCAGGCGGCCCGCGCCATCCAGGAGTACGGGGTGGGGGTCAAGTGCGCCACCATCACCCCCAACGCCCAGCGGGTGGAGGAGTACGGGCTGTCCCAGATGTGGAAGTCCCCCAACGGCACCATCCGGGCCATTCTGGACGGCACGGTGTTCCGCGCCCCCATTATGGTGGAGGGCATCTCCCCGGTGGTGAAAAACTGGGAGGCGCCCATCACCATCGCCCGCCACGCCTACGGCGACGTGTACAAGGCGGTGGAGTACCGGGTGCCCGGCCCGGGGAAGGCCGAGCTGGTCTTTACCGGGGAGGACGGCCGCGTAGAGCGCCAGACCATTTTTGACTTCCAGGGCCCCGGCGTGCTCCAGGGGCAGCACAACCGGGACGCCTCCATCCGCTCCTTCGCCCGCTCCTGCTTCCAGTACGCCGTGGACACCCGGCAGGAGCTGTGGTTCTCCGCCAAGGACACCATCTCCAAGGTGTACGACCACACTTTCAAGGACATTTTCCAGGAAATCTATCAGAAGGAGTTCCAGGAAAAATTCCAAGAGCTGGGCCTGCGGTACTTCTACACCCTGATTGACGACGCGGTGGCCCGCATCATTCGCTCCAAAGGCGGCTTTATCTGGGCCTGCAAGAACTACGACGGGGACGTGATGAGCGACATGGTGTCCACCGCCTTCGGCAGTCTGGCCATGATGACCTCCGTGCTGGTGTCCCCCGACGGCAAGTATGAGTACGAGGCCGCCCACGGCACCGTGACCCGACACTATTACCGCTACCAGCGGGGGGAGACCCCCTCCACCAACCCCATGGCCACCCTGTTCGCCTGGACCGGAGCCCTGGCCAAGCGGGGGGAGATGGACGGCATCCCCGCCCTGGTAGATTTCTCCCAAAAGTTGGAGCGGTGTGCCCTGGAGACCATTGAAAGCGGCTGCATGACCGGGGATCTGGCCGGGCTCTGGGAGGGGGCGGCGCCCGTCCGCCGGGCCTCCACCCAGGAGTTTCTGGCCGCCGTGCGCACGCGCTTTGAGGGCTGATGACCGTCTATTTTGACTACGCCGCCACCACCCCCGTCCTCCCGGAGGCGGCGCGGGCGGCCTGGCAGGTCATGACGGAGGACTTTGGCAACCCCTCCTCCGGATACGGCCTGGGCGTCCAAGCCGCCGCCGCCCTGAAGGGCTGGCGGGCCGACGCGGCCCGGGCCGTGGGGTGCGAGCCGGAGGAGCTGTTTTTCACCTCCGGCGGCACCGAGGGGGACAACTGGGCGGTGTTCGGCGCGGCCCGGGCCATGGAGCGCCGGGGCCGGCACATCGTGACCACCGCCGTCGAGCACGCCGCCGTGCTGGAGCCCGTGCGCCGGCTGGAGGAGCGGGGCTTCCGCGTCACCTATCTCCGGCCCGACCGGGCCGGAAGAATCTCCCCGGAGGACTTCGCCGCCGCCCTGGAGGAGGACACGGTGCTGGTTTCCATGATGCTGGTCAACAACGAGCTGGGCACCCTGCTGCCCGTGGCCCGGTGCGCCCGGATCGCCAAACAGCGCCGCCGGGACATCCTGTTCCACACCGACGCGGTGCAGGCCCTGGGCCATGTGCCCCTGTCGGCGCGGGAGCTGGGGGTAGATTTGCTGACGGTCAGCGGCCACAAAATCGGCGCGCCCAAAGGGGTGGGGGCGCTGTACGTGAAAAAATCCGTCCAGGGCCGCTTCCCGCCCCTGCTGTTTGGCGGGGGCCAGGAGGGGGGGCGGCGCTCCGGCACCGAGGCCACCGCCCAGATTGCCGCCTTCGCCGCCGCCTGCCGCGCCAGCGCCGGACGGCTGGGGCAGATGGAGGCCGTGGCCGCCCTGAAGGACTACACATTGGAGCGGCTCCAGGCCCAGGTGCCCGGCCTGACGGTGGTCAGCCGGGGGGACGCCCCCCACATCTGCGCCGTCTCCCTGCCCGGCTACCCCAGCCAGATGGTGATGAACGATTTGGACAGCCGGGGCTTCTGCGTCTCCAACGGCTCGGCCTGCCACCGGGGCAAACCCAGCCACGTCTACGCCGCCCTGGACCTGCCCGCTCCGGTGCGCCGGGGGGCGCTGCGCCTGTCCTTCGCCCCGGAGAGCACCCGGGAGCAGGCGGACGGGCTGGCGCAGGCCCTGAAAGAAATCGCCGCCCAGCGCCTGCCGGAGATGAAATGAGCATGGAGCTGACCGTTTTAATGGAAAATACCGGGAACTCGCCTTTTCACCCGGAGCACGGCCTGTCTTTATACCTGCGCCACCCCGGCGGGCGGGTGCTGCTGGACGCCGGGCAGTCCGGGGCCTTTCTGGACAACGCCGCCCTGCTGGGCGTCCCCGCCGGGGAACCGGATTTTGCCGCGCTGTCCCATGGGCACTACGACCACGGGGACGGCTTTCTCCCCCTTTTCCGGCAAAACCCCGCCCTGCGGGTGCTGGCCCGGCCCGACGCGCTCAAGGGGCACACCGGCCCCGGCGGGCGGTACATCGGCCTGTGCCCCGCCCTGCGGGGGGAGTACACCGGACGGTTCCTGCTCTCCGACAAGCTTCGCGCCATCGGGCCGGGGCTGTACCTGATTCCCGACGCCGTCAGCCACGAGCAGTCCCTGGCGGCGGAGCGGGAGGACGGCTCCCTGGTGGTGATGAACTCCTGCTGCCACGCCGGGGCGGACAACATCGTCCGGGAGATTTTGCGGCGTTTCCCCGGCAGGCGGGTATCCGCCCTGGTGGGCGGGCTGCACCTGATGGGCCCGGACGGGCCGGACACCCTGGGCCAGCCCCCTGAGGCGGTGGAGACCCTGGCCCGCCGCCTGACGGAAGAGCTGGGAGTGGAGCGGGTCTACACCGGCCACTGCACCGGCGCCCCCGCCTTCGCCCTGCTGGATCGGGCCGCCCCGGGGCGGTTTTTCCCCCTTTACACCGGGCAGACGCTGCAATTTTAGCGTAATCGGAAGAAATCCCCCGCAATTCACAAAAAATTCACCCATCCCGGCAAAAATCAAGTATACTATTTCCATCGGAAAAAACGCCTCCGGGCGGCTGAAAAAAGGAGTGATTCCCCATGGCACGCAAGGTTTTAATCGTAGAGGACGACGGAAACATCGCGGAGCTGCTGCACCTTTATTTAGAGAAAGAGAGCTTCGAGACGGCGGTGGCCGGCGACGGCGGGAAGGGCGTGGAGCTGTTCCAGTCCTTCCACCCGGATCTGGTGCTGCTGGATCTGATGCTGCCGGTGATGGACGGCTGGGAGGTCTGCCGCAGGATTCGGGAGGAGAGTAAAACCCCGGTCATCATGCTCACCGCCAAGGGGGAGCTGAGCGACAAGGTCACCGGCCTGGAGATGGGGGCGGACGACTACATCGTCAAGCCCTTTGAGATGAAGGAGGTTCTGGCCCGCATCCACGCCGTCCTGCGCCGCTTCAACGGCGGGGAGGGGGCGGCCAAGCACCTGACATTCGACAATTTGTCCATCGACCTGGACTCCTATGAGCTGGTGGTCAGGGGCAAGCGGGTGGACACGCCGCCCAAGGAGCTGGAGCTGCTGTTCCACCTGGCCTCCTCCCCCAACCGGGTGTTCACCCGCAACCAGCTGCTGGACGAGGTGTGGGGCTTTGACTACTTCGGGGACTCCCGCACGGTGGACGTCCACGTCAAGCGCCTGCGGGAAAAGCTGGAGGGGGCCAGCGACCAGTGGCGGCTGAAAACCGTGTGGGGCGTGGGCTATAAATTTGAGGTCGCCCCCGAATGAAATCCATGTATCAGCGGCAGTTCATCGTAATGATGGTGGTCATCCTGCTGTCCTTCGCCCTGCTGGGGACCTCCTTCGCCGTGCTGTCCTACCGGCAGACCATCCAGTCCAAGCGCAGCTCCCTGGAGCGCAACGCGGGCTTTATCTCCGAGTTCACCAGCGCCGCCATCGCCCAGGGCATCTCGGTGGACAACGCTTACATTCAAAGCTATATCGCCTCCATCGGCCATGTGACCGACTCCGGCGTCGTCGTCACCCAGCTCAGCGGTGAGGTGCTCTACGCCTCCAACACCGAGCTGGTGGGCAGGCAGGTGTCCTCCCAGGCGGTGGAGCAGGTGCTGGAGAGCGGCTCCTATGAGGCCATCGACACCCTGGACATCATGTCCGAGCGGTGCTACGTTTTCGGCACGGCGGTGACGGTGTCCACCCTGGACGGCAGCACCCCGGTGCTGCTGGTGTTCGTGGGGATGTCCACCGGGGAGCTGGTGGACATCTGGCGGCCGCTGTTTGTGCTGTTCGTTTTTATCACTTTAATTGTCATTTTGATCACCTTCATCGTCAGCTCGGTCACCGCCGCCTACCAGAGCAGGCCGCTGAAGCAGATGGTGGCGGCCACCCGGAAATTCGCCCACGGGGAATTTGACGTCCGGGTGGACGGGGAGGGCCGCCGGGACGAGATTGGCGAGCTGGCCGTCTCCTTCAACGCCATGGCCGAGGCCCTGGCGGCCAGCGAGGATCGGCGCAGCGAGTTTATCGCCAACGTCTCCCACGAGCTGAAAACCCCCATGACCACCATCGCCGGCTTTTCCGACGGTATTCTGGACGGCACCATCCCCCCGGAGCGCCAGGAGGACGCCCTGCGGACCATCTCCTCGGAGACCCGCCGCCTGTCCCGCCTGGTGCGCCGGATGCTGGACTTGTCCCGGCTGCAGATGACCGAGGAGGTGGTGGCCCAGAAGCCCTTCGACATTGTGGAGGTCATGGCCCGGGTGCTGGTCAGCCTGGAGACCAAGATCAACGACAAGGCCCTGGAGGTGGACGCCCGGTTCCCCCCGGAACCCCTGATGGTCTGGGGCGACGCGGACGACATCACCCAGGTGGGCTACAACCTGCTGGAAAACGCCATCAAATTCGCCCGGCAGGGCGGGACGCTGCGCGTTGTGGTGACCGACGCCAGGGGGCCGAAGGCCAGCGTCACCGTCGGCGACCAGGGGGACGAGATCCCCCAGGAGGAGCTGTCTCTGATTTTTGACCGCTTCCACAAAACCGACCACTCCCGCAGCGTGGACCGGGACGGGGTGGGCCTGGGGCTGTATATTGTCAAGACGATTTTGAATAATCATAAAGAGGACATCACCGTCACCAGCCAGGACGGCTGGACGGAGTTCACCTTTACCCTGACCAAAGTATAGGCATAAGGCGGCCCCGGGTCCATCTTTCCGCAAAGGAGCAAACGCTATGGATTTTTACCGCTCTCCCGCCCCAGCATACCC
>JAJPXI010000214.1 GCA_021205585.1 Oscillospiraceae bacterium | reverse complement strand
GTCTCATACAATTCTCAACGCGCTTCGCGCTATAAAAAGCGCATTTGCGCTTTTTAATGAGAATTCGTATAAGAGCCGCGCAAAAGCGCGGTTGACACTTCAAAAGGCGTCTCATACGAAATCTACGCCGTTGCGACGGCTATGAAAACAAGCCATTTTCAATGTCTTGTTTGAATCAGATTTCAGTATAAACAGAAAACCGCCGGGGCTTATGCTTTGTCGGTTCCAAAGGACCGGGGCAGGCGCCTGCCTGCCCCGCTTTTTTCACCGCGCCGGACGCCCTTGAGGGCGGGGGCCGGAGGAAGGGAGTGATTTTTGATGGATCATATCAACGCCGCGCAGCCCATGGCCGCGCTGGCCCTGCGGGGCATTGCGATTTTTCCCAACATGGCGTTTCATTTCGACGTGGCCCGGAGCGGCTCCATCAAAGCCCTGGACGTCGCCATGACCAAGGGAGACCCGGTTTTCCTGGTGGCCCAGCGGGATTTGTCGGTGGAGGAGCCGGAGCAGGAGGATTTGTACGCCATCGGAACCGTCTGCAAGATTCGGCAGATTCTCCGCATCCCGGGGGACAACGTGCGGGTGATGGTGGACGGCCTGTGCCGGGGCCGCATGGAGCGGCTGCTGCAGCGGGAGCCGTTTATGATGGCCCAGGTGGAGGAGCTGCCCGACCCGTCCTCTGCCCGAATCACCCCCCGCACGGAGGCCATGATTCGCCAGGTCTACGATCTGTTCGAGGCCTACTGCAACCTGGCCCCCCGCGTCAACCCGGAGACCTTTTTGAGCGTCATCTCTCAGGACGACCCGGGTTATATCGCGGACTACATCGCCCAGAACATCCAGCTCCGGGTGGAGGATAAGCAGGCTATCCTGGAGGAGCTGAACCCCCAGCGGCGCATTAGCCGGCTGGCGCAGATCCTCAGCCGGGAGGTGGAGGTGCTCCGGATTGAGGAGGAGATGCAGGGCAAGCTCCACGAGCAGCTGCTCCACAGCCAGCGCGACCACGTTCTGCGGGAGCAGGTCAGGGCCATCCAGCGGGAGCTGGGGGAGGACGAGGACTCGGAGATTGAGGAGTACCGCCGGAGGATACAAAAGGCCAGGCTGAGCCGGGAGGCGGAGGAAAAGCTGAACCGGGAGTTGTCCCACCTGGAAAAACAGCCCTTCGGCTCGGCGGAGGCCACAGTTCTGCGCAACTACCTGGACACCGTGCTGGAGCTGCCCTGGGGCAAGTACACCAAAGAGCGGGTCAATGTGGAGGCCGCCCGGAAGGTGCTGGACGCCGACCACTTCGGCCTGGATAAAGTCAAGGAGCGCATTTTGGAATTTTTGGCCGTCAAGCAGATGTCCCCCAAGCTGAAGGGGCAGATTATTTGCCTGGTGGGCCCGCCGGGCGTGGGCAAAACCTCCATCGCCATGAGCGTGGCCCGGGCCATGAACCGCAAGCTGGCCCGCATCTCCCTGGGGGGCGTCCACGACGAGGCGGAGATCCGGGGCCACCGAAAGACCTATGTGGGGGCCATGCCCGGCCGCATCGTGACCGCCGTGCGCCAGGCGGGGAGCATGAACCCCCTGCTGCTGCTGGACGAAATCGATAAAATCGGGGCCGACCAGCGGGGAGATCCCTCCTACGCCCTGCTGGAGGTGCTGGACGCCGAGCAGAACGCCACGTTCCGGGATCACTTCCTTGAGATCCCCTTTGATCTGTCCAATGTCCTGTTTATCACCACCGCCAACACCACCGACACCATCCCCCGCCCCCTGCTGGATCGGATGGAGGTTATCGAGCTCAGCTCCTACACAGACGAGGAAAAACTCCAGATTGCCAAGGGACATCTGCTGCCCAAGGAGCGTGCCCGCCACGGCCTGAAGGCCGCCCAGCTGCGATTGACCGACGATGCCATCCGGGAGATTATCACCGGCTACACCAAGGAATCCGGCGTGCGGATTCTCCAGCGGCAGCTGGCGGCGGTCTGCCGCAAGGCGGCCATGCAGTTGGTGTCCGGGAGCGCCAAGTCGGTTTCCGTCAACGGCGACCGGGTGGAGGAATTGTTAGGCCCCCGGAAGTACCACCCGGAGCGCCAGGTGCTGCTGGAGCGGGTGGGCGTGGTCAACGGCCTGGCCTGGACCAGCGTGGGGGGCGAGTTGCTCCAGGTGGAGGTCAACGTCATGCCCGGCACCGGCAAGCTGGAGCTGACCGGCAATTTGGGCGATGTGATGAAGGAGTCGGCCCACGCCGCCCTGACCTATATCCGCAGCCGGGCCGGGCAGTGGGGCATTGAGGAGGACTTTTATAAAACGAAGGACATCCACGTCCACTTCCCCGAAGGGGCCATCCCCAAGGACGGCCCCTCCGCCGGCGTGGCCATCACCACCGCCATGGTGTCCGCCCTGTGCGGCATCCCCGTCAAGGGGGCTGTGGCCATGACGGGGGAGGTGACCCTCCGTGGCCGGGTGTTGCCCATCGGGGGCCTGCGGGAAAAGACCATGGCCGCCCTGCGCAGCGGTATCAAAACAGTTCTCCTCCCGGCAGACAACGGAAAGGATTTGGAGGAAATCGACCAGACCGTCCGGGCCGCTCTGCAATTTGTGGAGGCCGAGCAGGTGGACGAGGTGCTGGCCGAGGCGCTGGTTCATCCTCCGGCCCGTCCGGGGCGGGCTTCGCTGGCCGGCCCGTTTCCCTCCAAAAGTGCCGGCGCGTCCCTGGGCATCCCCCAGTAGGCGGCGATGGCGCTGAATGTCAGCCGGGCGGAATTTGTCCGCTCGGCCGTGAAGAAAGAGGACTTCCCCAGGGACGGGCTGCCCCAGGTGGTCTTTGCCGGACGCTCCAACGTGGGCAAGTCCTCGGTCATCAACCGGCTGCTCAACCGCAAAAATCTGGCCCGTGTGGGCTCTGCGCCGGGAAAGACCACCCATATCAACTACTTTTTAATCGACAAGAAGCTATATCTGGTAGACCTGCCGGGGTACGGCTACGCCCAGGTGTCCAAGGCGGAAAAGGCCCGCTGGGGTCGGCTGATTGAGGACTGGTTCGCCGATACCTCCCTCATGACCCTGGGGGTGCAAATTGTGGACGCCCGGCACAGGCCCACCGCCGACGACTGCGCCATGGCCCGGTGGTTTCTGGCCTCCGGCAAGCCCTTCACCGTGGTGGCGAACAAGCTGGACAAGTGCAAAAAAAGCGAGATTCCGGGTAACCTGGAGCGGATTCGGCAGGCCCTGGAGCTGGAGGACGCCGTTTCCCTGATCCCCTTTTCCGCTGAAAAAGGGGAGGGGAGAGACCGGCTGCTGGAGCTGCTTTTGGAGTATGTCGATTGACCGGAAGCAGAGAAAAATGATACTGAAATCTGATTAAAACAAGACATTAAAAATGGCTTGTTTTCATAGCCGTCGCAACGGCGTAGATTTCGTATGAGACGCCTTTTGAAGTGTCAACCGCGCTTTTGCGCGGCTCTTATACGAATTCTCATTAAAAAGCGCAAATGCGCTTTTTATAGCGCGAAGCGCGTTGAGAATTGTATGAGACGGGATTTTGAAAGCACAGCTTTCAAAATCAGGCTGGGCACCAGCCATATTCTTCATAAAAAGATGGAATCTTTTTATGAAGAATCAGTATTAGACACTTCAAAAGTTCAGATTAAAATGTCCCATTTTAATCTGAAGAGAGTATAAAATCCAGGGAGGGTTTTCATGAGCAATGTGATTAACACGCCGGAAGGCACCAGGGACAGGCTCTTTTCCGAGTGCGCCGACCGCCGCCGAGTGCAGGACGCCCTGACCGGGCTGTTCGACCAGAGGGGTTACAGTGAGATCTCAACGCCGGAGATGGAGTTTTACGACCTGTTCGTCCAGTCCGGCACCCTGCTGCCCCAGGAGAGTTTTGTCAAGGTGGTGGACCGCTCCGGAAAGCTGCTGGTCATGCGCCCGGACTGCACGGTGCCCATCGCCCGTGTGGCCGCCACCAAGCTCAAGGCCGTCCCCCTGCCCCAGCGGCTGTATTATAACGAGACGGTGTTCCGCTCCGGCCTGGCCCACCAGGGGGGCAATTATGAAACCGCCCAGTGCGGCGTGGAATTGATTGGTGCGGCGGGGCTAGAGGCCGATGTGGAGGTCATCGCCCTGGCCATCGAGAGCCTCCAGGCGGTCTGCTCCTGTCCCTTCCACATTGAGCTGGGCCATGTGGGGCTGTTCCGCAGCCTGGCCGGCGAGCTGGAGCTGCCTCCCCAGATGGTGGAGACCATGCGCCAGCTGATCGAGGGCAAGCAGTTTGCGGCCCTGAACGATTTGCTGGCGCCCCACCGGAACAAGCCGGCCTACGCCATGCTCTCCCGCCTGTCCCGTCTGTTCGGCGGGGCGGAGGTGCTGGAGCGGGCGGAGGAGCTGGTGGGCAAACGCCCCCAGGTGGACTATCTGCGCCAGCTGTACCAGCAGTTAAAGGAGCGGGGATATGAGAGCTGCATCCGCTTCGATTTGGGCCTTGTCCATCAGCTCGACTACTACACTGGCGTCATCTTCCGGGGTTACGCGGTGGGAGCGGGGGCCCCGGTGCTGTCCGGCGGGCGCTATGACAATTTGGTTGAAAAATTTGGCCGAAAGGCCCCGGCGGTGGGCTTTGCGGTGGATGCCGACGCGGTGGCCGCCTGCGCCGCCCAGCCCCCGGAGAAGCACCGCCTGCGGGTGGCACTGACCAAGGGCCGCTTGCAGGAGCAGAGCGTGGAGCTGTTTGAGGCCATGGGACTGGATTGCGCCCCCATCCGCGACCCGGGCCGCCGCCTGATCCACCAGCTGCCCAACTATCCCCTGGACGCAGTGCTGGCCAAGGCCCCGGACGTGATTACCTATGTGGAGCATGGGGTGTGCGACATGGGCATCGTGGGCAAGGACACTATTTTGGAAAAGGGCTCCTCCTTCTATGAGGTGCTGGATTTGGGCCTGGGCCGGTGCCGGTTTGCCCTGGCAGTCAAGCAGGGCAACGATTTTTACGGTACCTATAAAACCCGCCGCATCGCCACCAAGTACCCGGAGGTCACCCGCAGCTTCTTCGCCCAAAAGGGGATGGACGTGGAGATTATCAAGATCGAGGGCAGTGTGGAGCTGGCCCCCATCCTGAACCTGGCCGACGCCATCGTGGACCTGGTGGAAACCGGGGCCACCCTGCGGGAAAACGGCCTGGTGCCCATCGAGGACGTAGCCCAGATTTCCGCACGGCTGATTGTCAACACCGCGTCCATGAAGCTCTACCGGGCGGAAATTTTAGATTTTATCGGGAAATGCGAAATGGAGTTGAGCAAGCGCCATGATTGAACTGATTCGCGCCGACGGAAAAGCCGAGCGGGAGGTCATCGCCGCCATGCGGGGCCGGGCCAGCCAGGTACATACAGAGATTGACAGGACGGTCGCTGAGATCATGAATGCTGTAAAGGAAAATGGCTTTGCAGCTGTACGAGAATATTCCCTGCGCTTTGACAGGGCGGAGCCAAAAGAGCTGGCCCCGGAGGAGCTGGAGGCGGCCTACGGGCGCTGCGACGGGAAACTGATTTCTGCCCTGGAGCACGCGGCGGCCAACATCCGGGACTATAACGAAAAGCTGCTGACGGCCTCCGCCCAGTGGCGCTCCCCGGATGGGGGAATCGTGGGCCGGGTGGTGC
>JAJPXI010000055.1:4157-5661 GCA_021205585.1 Oscillospiraceae bacterium | reverse complement strand
TCGTTCCAGGTGTGCTCCCCTGTGGCGGCAATGGTCACATCGGCCTCGCTCAGCTGCGCGGCGGTGCTGATGTTCCAGCCGTTGAACCGCTGGCCGCAGCTCGCGCAGTAGTAATAGGCGATGTTGCCGTCGGCGCCGCAAGTGGCGGCTTTCGCGGCCACGTAGGTCAGATCTTCATCGTGGCCGGTGGCGGGGATGGTGACGGTCTCAAGGGTTGTCTCCTGCGTCCCGTCCTCGTTGGCAAAGAGGGCGCCGCAGGTCTCGCAGTACCAATACTCGGCGTTGCCGTCCTCGGTGCAGGCAGCGGCCACGGCCGCCACATGGGTCAGGCCGGCGCTGTGGGTGCAGAGAACCCAGGCATCAGCGGTGGTGCCGTCAGAGATGGCGTAGGTGGAAAGGTAGACAGCGGCGTCTGCAAGGGTGAAGTGATCCGCGTCGGCCTCATCGGTGCCTACCCCGTCGTCATAAGCGGCCACCAGTGCGCCATCATTATTGAGGCTGATTTGGGAGACGGTGTTGCTGCTGGGATAGGAGGAACCGGTGGCGGAAACGTTGGTGAACGAGTAGGTAGTGGCGTCCACGGACAAAGCCGCCACGTCCAGCTTCATGCTGTTCCCCATTTTGCCGTCCAGCAGCAGATAGGACAGGCCGTCGGTGTCGCTGGTCCTGCTGGTTTCAGAAGCGTCGGAACAGACGATCTCCCCTGTTTCGTTATAAGTTTCCGTATCCAATGTACCGGACATATAGACCGTGCTGGTGCTGACCAGCAGGATGCCCACCTTGATGTTGGCGCCGTCCCGAATGGTCAGGTTGGAATTGGTAGCCACGGTGGCCGTAAAGCTGGAGCCGGAGGCGTTCCCGGAGGTGCTGATTGTAGGCACAACGGCGATTCCCACACTGACGGTCTTCTCAACGGTGTTTCCACTGCTGTCGGTGGTCTCCACGGTGTTGACCTGGTCGGTGTCGATGGTGCCGCCGGAGAGAACGGTGGTACTGCCGCCGCCCACATAGAGCTCGCTGCCCACGCCGGCAACCAGAGTGCCCTTGCTGCCCATTATGCCGGTGCCGGAACCGCTGGAGGCGTTGTAAACGCTGTCACTGAATACGCTGTTGCCGGTGATGGTACCGCCGGTCATAGTAAAGGTACCGGCGGTCTCACTGTAGGAGCTGGTCAGATTTCTGGCCCCGGCATTGTACACGCCGCCGCCCAGAACCGCACTGTTGTTGGAGATGGTGCCGCCGTTCATGGTAAACTCGCCCGCGTTGTACACGCCGCCGCCCATGCCGCTGCCGGTGGAGCTGGAGGTATAAATGTTGCCCTGCCCGCTCTCGGTGGTGGAGGTAGAGCCGGTGCAAACATTGCCGGTGATGAGACCGGTGCCGGACAGGGTAAAGGTGCCCACGTTGTACACACCCGCGCCGCTGGGCCCGTAGGAGTTGGCGGAGCCGTTCCCGACGGCTTCAAAGCCCTCGATGGTGCCGCCGGACATATTGAAGGTGCCGG
>JAJPXI010000055.1:0-4057 GCA_021205585.1 Oscillospiraceae bacterium | reverse complement strand
GATGGTGCCGCCGGACATATTGAAGGTGCCGGTATTGTAGAAGAACGAGCCGGTCGTCTCATTGCCAAAGTACTCGTTGGCGAGGGTGGGTGCGGCCTTAATGGTGCCGCCGGTCATGTTCAGGGTGCCGTCGTTGTAGATGGCGGAATTATTGGAGGACAGATTCGACAGGGAGGCCCCGTCCTGGATATTCAGCGTCCCCAGATTGTAGATGGGGTAGCTGACGGCGTAGTAGTAGGTGGTGTCGCCGCTGATGAGTGCATAGGAATAGCTGTCCCGCACCTGGCAGTTGCTCAGGGTGACGGCGCCGCCCTCGTCAACGAAGATGGCCTGGCCGTATTCGCCGCTTCTTGAACCGCCGCCGCCGGTCAGGACGGAATCACCGGTCACCTCCACGCTGGCCCCGTCGGCCACATAGAGGCACCGGGCCTGGTCTTTGCCGTCCACGGTCAGGCCGGTCAGGGTGACGCTCCCGCTCTGGACGGACAGGATAGCCACGGCCTTGTTGGCGTTGAAACCGGAGCTGCTGACGTAAGTGGTCTCCAGTTCCCCGGCGGAGATGGTGTACTGGCCCTGGCCGTCGATGGTGACATCGTGATCGATCGTGACCACATTGTCCACAGAGAAGCTGGCGCTGAGATAGATGGTGGAGGCCCCGGCCTCTAAAGCGTTGTTCAGGGCCTCCTCATTATAGACGGTCTGAACCATGATGTCCTTGCCGGGGATGCTGACGGACAGGGTGTAGGTGCCGCCGTAGTCCCCCAGGCCCTCGATGGTGATGTTGACCAGCCAGTCATAGCTGTCAATCACAATGGAGACGATCTCGTAGTCCGTTCCCTCTACCAGCTTCTCTTCATTGTAGTAGACGGTGATGGCATACATGGTTTCGCTGTTGCTGTCATAGGCCACGGTGACTTTGACAGGCGCGTCCTCGGCCCCCAGGTCGGTGTAAGAGGCCACGATGACGGCGTAGGGCAGAACCACCGCGTCGCCGGTCAGGTCGTTCTTGGGGGTGACGGTGGCGGTGGCGGCCTGGACCGTGCCGGCCGCGACGTTCATTTCGACGGCGTTGTCCCCGCTGTAGGCCACGGTATAGTTGGTGCTGACAGCCACCTTTTCTCCGGAAGTAATCTGCACGTCCGGCTCCACCGCGGCGTCGTGATAGGTGGCGTAGTAGACAGGCACGGTGACGGCTTCATAGTTGTTGCCGGCCAGGGTGGTCTCCCCCAGGGTGTAACTCGTGTTCCCCTCCGTGTCGGTCGTCTCGGTCACGCTGGTGGTGTCCGCGGCGTAGACCGTGCTGCCGTCCGCGGCGGTGTAGGCGTAGAGGGTGGCGGTGACGGCGTCGCCGCTGTCATCCACCGCGCCGCCCAGCAGCTCGGCGCCACAGTCCGCCAGGTTCACCCGATAGAGGGAGGCGGAGTTGGCGTCAACCGTGGTGGTGTTCCCCTCCGCGTCGGTCTCCGTCGTGGTGTCCATTTTCAGGGTGCGGACGGAATCCGTGTCGCTGTAGACCAGCTTCGCCAGGTCCGCGGAGGTCAGGGTGTAGCCCGTGTCTTCCTCCGAGGCGGCGGTGGTGCCAACGACCACCTTCTTGTCCCCGGAAATGCTGTTGTTGAAGGAGTAGTACAGGGTGTTCTGCAGCGTACCGGTCAGCTGGATGACCTTTCCATTACTGGTGTTATTGGACAGGACGATCTCCGGCTCGCCCGCCAAAGCGCCGTCGGTCACCAGGTTGGCGGCGGCGCTGTTGCTGCTGGATATAGCGTAGGAGATAACGGCATGGCCGTCCTCGTCGGTGCTTGCGACAGTGCTGCTGTTCAGGGTCAGCGTGTTGCGATAATCGCTATAGCAGTATATGGACGCTGCCGCCGGGTTTGGCCCGCTGATGGTGGAGTTCTCAACCGTCAGCTTCCAAAACATACCCATGTAAATGCCGTAAGTCCAGTCGTCGCCCGTCCAGGAGATGGTACTGCCGCTGACGGTCATTGCGCACGCAGGGCTTGACCCGGAGGCCAGGTTAACGACATAGGTCGCCGAGGTGAGGGACGCGGAGGACAGGGTGGAGTTGGAGACGGACAGCGAGGACAAATATTTGGCGTACAGCAGCGTCCCCTGGCAGTTCTCCGCCGTTACGCCAGTCAAATTCACAGCGGAGCAGCGGGCGTTGTTCGCGCTGCCTGCGGCGGCGATGATCGCGCCGGTCGTGGAATTGCTCGCATAGCCGTTTTTCAGGGTGACGCTGTTCAGGGTCAGGGTGCCGCTGTCGCTTTGGTAGTAGATGAACTGCTGGCTCTGCGCGTCGATGGTGATGTTTTGGAAGGTCAGATTGTGGCCCGACGTGGTGGGAATGGTGAACATGGTCAGGCTGCCGGCCGTTATGTCCTCGCCGCTGGGGGCGGACAGGGTGTGGCCCTGGCCGTTGATGGTCACATTGACGCCCGGGAGGGTGGTGATCAGCGTGTCGGAGGTCATGGTGATGTCATTATCCAGGTAGATGGTCAGCGGCTCGGTATAGCCTTCGCTCATCACCGCGTCGGCCAGCTCCTCCGCGGTCGTGACGTGGACGCCGTTTGTGGCATCTTTGCTGTAGAAGTACGCGCAGCCGTCGCTCCCAAGCTTCAGAGTGCGGACGGTGCTGCCGGCGTATTTCAGGTAGGCCAGGTCGCTTTCAGTCAGCGCGTGGCTGTCGGTGCCGCCGGCCACCACCGGGTCTGTATTGGCGACGCTGGCGCTGAAGGAGAAGCACAGGGTGTAAGCCGGGGCCTTGGTCAGCAGGATCTTCGCTCCGGATGTCAGCACGACCTCCGGGCTGCCCTGCACCTGCCCGTCGGTGGTCAGGGTGCAGTCGGCGCTGCTCAGGTAGATCTTGGCGCTGTTTGTGCCGGTGCTGGAGAAGCTGCCGCCGTTCACGGTGAAGCTGGCCTCGGCGGCGCCGGCATAAAGGGCGTAGGAGGTGCTCTGGTTCCCGGCCATTTTGACTGCGGTGTTATTCAGCGTGACATTGTTGTATTTTAGGGCGTAGACCCCGTAGCCACGGTAGTAGTTGCTATTGCTATAGGTTGTGTCGATCACGGAAAGGGTGCTGTTGGTGATCGTGATGGAAGAGGGGGTCCCGCTTGTCCCAGCACTCACATAGAGCAAGGAGCCATTTGACATGAGAGCGGTCGTCTCCAGATTGGAGTTCGTTATGTTGACATCGACATCTTGCGCACTTACCAGGGTCCCTGAGCAATTCGTGGTGACGGTGTTATTGATGTTCAGGGTGCAGGTGCCCGCGCTGGAGCCGGTCATGCGGATGGCGGCATACGTTGTATTGTCGTAGCCGCGGAGGTTGTTCAGCGTAACGCCGTCGAACGTCACGTCGACGTTTGACGCGTTTGCGAAACTGAGAACGGTGCGCTGGTTCTTCGTAACCGCACTGTCATACGCTATGGTGATATTCTGGAAGGTCAGGGATGTGTCCGCCAATCTTAAAATACTGAACATGGCTGTGGTTATGCTGGAGGAGGATGGCCCGTACAGGGTGTACGTACTCTGGCCGTCGATGACCACATTAGTGTGACCGAGGGAGGTGATGGCGCTGGTCATTTCGATGTTGGCGGTCAGCTTGATGGTCAGCTGGTCGTAGCTGCTGTAGTCTGAACCCGTCAGGTAAGACTTCAGCGTGGTAAAGTCGCCCGCCTCAACGGTGACGGGGTTGGTCACCTCGGCGGCACCGTCCTCCGCCGCCGCGCAGGTGACGACCATGGAGAATACCATGGCCAGCACCAGCAGTAGGCTGGTGCACTTTTTCAAGGTTCTCATAGACGAAACTCCTTTGTAAAATTTGCGGGTGATTTTCCGCGGGGCCCGCGTCCCCGCTCCGGCCTGCGGCGCGTATGCGCCTGCGCGGGCGCCCCCGCGTTTTCTATCCCGGCCCGCCCCGGCCCAGGGCGAACCGGCCGCCCGGCTGGGCGGACTGTCGGAATTTTTCATAAAAATCATCGCTCCTTTGACAAGGTTCCGGCTTGCGGCCGGGTCGGGATTGTGGTATCCTATAGGGGAAAGGCGGGGT
>JAJPXI010000139.1 GCA_021205585.1 Oscillospiraceae bacterium | reverse complement strand
CATTTTAGTAGGAGCACCGCCGGGCGCAATGCCCGGTGGTGCTTTTTTTTTGGCCCATATATGTCCGATTGACAATTAACGACTGCGTTGGTATAATATCGTCCGTGGAAACCCACCGTTTATCGTAAACCTCTACCCTTCTCCATAAACGGTGTACGGTTAAAAGGACGGTTGCCTGACTCCCGCGAGAGCGGAAGGAGGCTTTGTGTATAGCCCTCGCGGGAAATTCATTTCTCGAAGGGAGGCGATACATATAACACTTCACGAATTTGCTGATTGGTGCTTCGTCATCTGGACGATTATCCAGATACTGAACGCAATTTGCGGAAAAGAGAAGTGAGCCGTCTGCTGCATCAGGCGGCTCACAGGTGGTTAGGGCTTGGACCTATACTACAAGTGTTCGTACTGTAAGTGGCAACCGTCTGGGTTTCCACGCTTTTATTTTACCGCCGCAGTATGTAATTGTCAAGTGAAATTTTTACCAAATAGATCGTTACTGATCTGTGAGCTTGTCGCAGGACATCTTGTCCAACAAATCAATGATGTCGATCGTGACCTGGAGGTCTTTTACCAACGGTTCGACCGGCATCTGTTCTGCCCAGCGCAGGTCTTCCTTCAGGTTTTCTTTCAGTTTAAGGAGATTCACCTTCATCACTTCCCTGCTCTCTCAGTCGCCCAGGAGCCACGAAATTCTGTCCAGCTCATCCAGGGTCAAGGTGTCGTAGTTCTCCGTTCCTACGCTGTCCAGTACGCTCTCGGGGGCGACGTGGACGTCCACCTCTACAGGCATATTCAGCAGCTCAACAAGTTCCTTCTGGAACTGAGGATCTTCCTTGCCGGACAACTCCTTGGAGGGGTCGGCCCCGTACTTATCGAAAAGCGCGACGCGGGTCTCGTTGTAAGCATTGTACGCCGCTTCCATCTCCTTCAGGCTCCGCTGGTATGCGTAGAGCAGGCGGATCGGCAGCCGCTTTTCCCGCAGTGCCTTGCCCTTCTCATCGGCCGAAGCGTTCAGAATGTTTACAACCTGGATGTTAGTAAATTGCTTAGTCATGTCTTTCCTCCGTTTTCATATTGATGTTTTGTGTACCGGTCGAGCCAAAGCCATCACGGTCTGGCGCGTCCATATATTCCACTTCAACGAATCGCACAGGCTTCATGGACTTGACGATTCGGAACTGGCAGATTCTATCATTGCGGTGGATCGCGGTATCTCGAACCGCATAGACTGGCATTTTCCAAATGTCGTTTTCCCCGCAATAGCTGTTGTCGATGACGCCCATGCTGTTTGTCTGGATGATTCCCCAGGTCTTAAAGGTAGAACTTCTGGGGACAACATGAGCTTCATATCCTTCGGGAAGTTTCATAGATACACCCAGGGAAATCAGCTCAAAGTCTCCAGCCGACAGTTTTACATCCTCTGCGGCCCGCAGGTCGATCCAGTCGCCCACGCTGATTTTTTGGATGCGCTCCAATCCCTCCACATGGTATTTAATTCGGATCTCCTGCGGCTCCGGCCTTGCTCCTCTTTTTATTTGCATCAATCAGTCTCCTTATAAATCAATTATGTCAGTCTGCCTCTGCCGCCGCGATTGTCGAACCAGTACAGTATCATCACGACAATGACGGCAACCGCAGCGCACAGAACAATTTCTCCGAGCATTCTCATTTAATCCTCATCCTTCAATCCTTTCCACTCTTTGTATAGTAGTGTCATTGTCAAAGCGATGGTGCCAATGCCACCTATGATAAGTATGATAAGAGCTACGGTCATCAAAATATCAAACCACATTACGGCCGCCTCCGATCAAACACAATAAGGCAGATTGCTACGGCTGCGACCACGCAGTCGATGGCGAGAAAAATCATAGATAACTACCTCTCTTTATTTCTTCAAATACGATTTGCTGGGGCAAAACCCCGCTGCATATGTACACGCTGCTGAATGGTGGGTTCAAAGATGGCTTCTGCTCTGAGTAATCCTTGAAGTACGCAACCCTCCGGTTCATGTACATAATTTCAAACTCATTGTCCCGAAACATCTCAAATCGCTTCTGGCTCTCAAACAGTCCAACCACGCCGATCAACATAGCGAACGGAATGTGTAAGGCGAAAAGCCTTTGCAGCACCTCGGTTTTCAGGCTGTACGGCGGATTGCTGACGATGTAGTCGCACCCCGGAGGGGAGGCTTGGAAGAAGTCCCCTCGCCCCCCCTATCGGAAATGTGCGTCGCGATAACCGTATGCCCCGCCTGCCGGAACTATCGAACGGGCACCAGACGGTGCTGTTGTTTGGGATGTATTTGAGGATCGGGTCGATTGCGTAGCCAGGAGTATAGAACTCATCGTTCCTGCTCCCGGCAACCACGTCCATTTTAATTGCCGGTCTCCTCCTCGCTCATCACATACCCACACTGCTCCATATCAACCGAAAAGATTTTCCAGAAGCCGTCGATCCGGTCATCGTCGATGGACTGCACTAGGCCGCATTGCTTCAGAGCCAGCGCCGCGATGCCCTTCGGTGTGATCTTATATCTCGCGTCGTCATCCCAGTCGTCCTCCACACTGTTATCGGTGGGCGGAGTATACCCGTTGATATCTTCATCGCCTGGGTCGTAGAACCTCTCATCGCCGGGGTCATAGTATGTAGTGCTAATAAATCTCACCTCCACAAAACGCTCGTTTCGTAATTAAAAATTCCACCTTTTAGTTTATCCACTTGATGATCGGGTCGCCCTTGAATCCCTTTTCCCACACAAACCACGCATAGCAAACTGCGCTGCTTGCGGTACGGGCCTCAAAATCACCGTTCATCGCACAATTCAATCGTGAAGAACTCACATATACTCGCTTCGGAGGATTCTCTAAGAAGAATTGCTTTCGCGCCTTCCCTTCAAGAAATTGTAGCTTTAGGAACATTGCCACTTTTCTCCCGGGCTGTACGATCTCTAAAGCCCTCTCTATAAATTGGAGCGCATATTTGTACGGCGGGTTTGTGATGATGTCTCCGTTGAAACCCCCCAGAGTGTCTTCCAGAAAATCAAAAGGCTCAGGACTGCCAAACCCCCTATAAATCAAGTCCGTGCTTATTACCTTGAACCCATGCGCCTCAAGAACCCTTGACAAATGTCCTTGACCACAGGCGCATTCCCAAATCACAGGCGCGAAATCTTCTTCTGCGAGTAGTAACTCCATCGCCTTCGGATCGGTCGCATAATAGTCATGCCACTGTCTCTCTTTATCGCTATGACTGGAAGCACCCAGGGTTGCATAAACACTCCTATGATTGCCTGTCCAATCTCTAACCGACTCCGGTATCAAAATCACCTCCGTTCCACAACACAATCTCTCCAGCTTTTATACTGGCCTGTACGTCGATGACGCGCTGGTTTGAGCTACCTCTGAATGGCAGAGTGATGTCTCGTTCAGAGTCGATATATCTGCCGTCCACAACGATGTCACAGCCACGCAAGGCTTGTCCAGCCAACCCGTCGCTCAAAAAATCATTGAATTTCAGGTCGAATCCAGTGTAAAGCCAGATTGTTTTACAAGGAAGGCGTTGCCTGATTTCCTGAATCAAAGAGACGATAACGGGCAGGTTCTGCTCTTCGAGCGGGTGTCCACCGCTGAATGTGATTCCATGTACCCACTCTTTTTCGAGGGCGTGAAACAACTTCTCCTTTATCTCCGGCGTAAACTCTCGACCGGCGTCAAAATCCCACGTCTCTGGGTTCTGGCAATTTAGGCATCTGATACTACATCCTGATACCCACAGGACGACCCGGAAGCCAGCCCCGTTGCTGACCGACGCTTTTTCAATTTCAATGTAGTTAATTTACACCACCTCTTATCACTCACTCAACCGTCACTCTCGTATGATCCTGTCTCATTTCAACCTCTTGTTGTTTCCCAGTATTGAACGCTGTCTTGTAATTCCCGGTTAGATATCCGGTTACGCGACACAATCTGCTAATTTCTGCACACCCACACATGGGACACTTATCCCCAATCTCGTCAGTATATCCGCAGTTCATGCACATATCATTCGGGACGTTGATTGCGAAATACGGAACGTCCTTATCCATAGCATAGTTGACCAGCGTTTCAAGAGCCTCGATGTTATGTTTCACAGACCCGCTCAATTCTACATATGTAATACACCCGGCGTTGGAGTATCCGGTGAGCTGAGACTCAATGTCGATCTTCTCAAACGGCGTCACCTTCTCCCACACGGGGACGTGGATACTGTTTGTAAAGTAATCGTTCTCTGAGACGTTCGGAATCACGCCATACTTCTCTCTGAACTTTATCATAGCGGTATAGCAGAGATTTTCTGCTGGCGTATAGTAAACCCCAAAATTTAACTTATACTCTTTTTTGAACTCGGCGCATCTGTCTTTGAATAACTGCTCAATTTGTTTGGCCAGCTCCATCCCTGCGGGCTGTGTGTGATTACAGCCGATTAGGATTTGCAACGTCTCCGCAAGGCCAAGCTGTCCAATAACCAGCGTTCCGTGTTTTAAAGCGGAGCGAATTCCTTCTTCGGGGACGTATCCGGCCATGACATTGTTCTCGTACATGAACTTTGCAGACTCTGCGGACTGATTGCAGATCCAGTCGAAACGTTCGAGCAGCATATCCTTTGCCTCGTGGATCTTCGTGTCAAGCAGCGACATGAACTCGTCTACGATATTGGTGCCGGATTTTCCAGCCAGTTCCTTTGCCTCCATTGCGATGGTCGGCATGACAATCGTGACGGGACAGATATTGCCGCGACCGTCTTTGAGTTGTCCAAGGCCGTTGATGTCCATGCCGTTTGCAGTTCTACACATATTATCCCACTGTCGCCAGTGGTACTGACTATATCTTCTGCCATTATGGCAGTCCTCCGCTTCGGATGCGTGCCTATCTCACACCCTACTCCCGTACATTCATCGGGGATAGTCGATACACCTTCGGCATGAACGCCGCTTGGCACGGACTCATCTGTCGCACAGACCTATCCGTTAGCAGGATTTCTCCCACACCCCTTGGCAGGGTTCAAAGGATTTTACATGAGCTGTAGCTTCGCTTACCCATGGTACTGAAATACGTTCTTGGGTCGTTCTTATCGTATCCGGCGTTTCCACCCCAATTGCAATTCGCATAGTTTGGATAAAGCCTCCGGGCCGTAGACTTCAGCGCCAGCTGGAACATATCATAGTTTGGATCGCCTGGCTTTCTATTCACACCCTCCATGCACTGGAAGATACCACACGGGAAAATCGGCGTTTTGTGGAGCCTCCCGAGACCGTCAATTGAGACGTTTAACAGCTCCTTGATTACCATACGGCCCTCTGGAAGTGTGCAGGTGCCGTAGTTGATGGACGTGAAGGGAAGTTGATTGCCCGACCGCGATTGTAATGTGTTTCCTTTAATGTTCGCGCAAGGTCGCTAATCTTGCGCCGTTCTCTTATGAACTGCTATATGTTGCCATATAGAGCAGACTATATCTTCACCCTTCATCAGAAGGGGGCTACCATTTCGGGTCGCTTGACCCTACTCCCCGTTTGATAGGGATAGTCGTTAGACATTTATTGTGTGTTGTTCGTAATAACTCAAGTGATACCCACCAGTTGTTTTAAGGGTTCCTTTGCAAACCTTAACAATTAGAGTCGCCCACAAGCCAAGTTGTCTGGCACATTCTTGTATAGAAGGATAGACAGTATCTGTTTCTTGACAATAAACCGGCCTTTTCTTATGAGAGTCAGAGATTTTTCGTTTTGTTTCTGCTGACATAGAACCATGCGGTTTACCTTTCTTTGCCTCTGATAGCTTTCTCTTATGGTCGTCCGTTAAACGTCTGCCCTTCTGTGCTTCACTAATTTTTCTCTTCTTTTCCTCAGAGCACTTGTGACCAAGCCCGTTCTTGTTGCCGGTCATAGAACGCGACATCTTTTCTCTGACTTCGGCGGGAATTTCAGGAGCGTCACCACCGGGCATAATATTATAACCAAAATCTCTATTTTGCGTTTGGAACTTTTTAATTAACGCAATTTCTATCGCACAGGCACCATCCTTGGTTAAGTCGCTTGCGATAACAAGATGTTCAAACTTGTCCCAGCCGTACTTCTGGATTGCGCTCCAAAAATGCGGACTGCTATTTTTGTAGTTCCTTCCGTCTTTTCCCCACCTGTTTTCTGGCTTTTGCTTGGTAAGGCCAACATATTTCTTGCCATTGACTTTGTTCGTATGTAAATACACGCTATAATTTATATTTTCTTCTATAACTTTCACCACTTATAAACAACACACAAGTTTAGTACGGGATTGTCTCAGTAAGATATCCCCCGTTTAGATAGCTATGTTCTCAGCATTACTACTGAGTCGCCCAAACACTGTTTAGGTTATGGTATAGCGCCTCCACTGCCTGATGGCACTCCTTCTCGGTTTGCTCATAAGCGTATTGGTAGACATCTGGATAGCGCTTATATGCCTCATCCTCAATGGACATTTGGTTTGTATGCCCAACGGCGTCCCCACGACGGAGATACTTCATTCCATCTGCGAAGTGTTTACGGAAAGACTTCCTCACATACGGAACCATCGTCCAGTCCATATGCCCCGCGCTTACGCCTCCGAACTGTTGCAAACTTTGCAGTTGAAAAATCACAGCCATAAGCTGCATCGCTGTATTCAAACTATTTGCTGGTCGAACATCTGTCTGTCTGGTGGAAAACCCATTCGCCAAAAGGTCGTCAAACGGGATTGTCATGCAATTGTGCGAGCCGACTGCGTAGCTGTCGAGATCGTGTATATAGATCTCGTTGTTCAGGTGGTTGTCCCTGGACTTTGCGGACATACATTTTTCCAGTGCAAACTTCTTCGCCACGGCGCTCGACATCTCACCCATTCTACCACCGAACGAACGTTCGTCCACATTGGCGTTCTGATTGACCACATTAGAGGCGGACAGTTTTTCGGAGATTACGTCCATCATGTCCTTGTACTGGTCTCTAGCCATGCTATGAAGATACCGGTAGTTGATATAATTCCTGGCCACATCCTTCCGGTTGCTGGCCATCAGGCGCTCTTCCACCAAGTCCTGAATGGTTTCTACACCGATCTCCCCGGATTCCTCACTGACCCTCCGAACATAGTCTGCAATCTCGCTGGCTTTTGTTCTGGCGTACTGTGTGACCTCGCCGTCTGTTTCACAGAACGCCTTCAGGATCGCCTCTCTAATCTTGCCCCGGTCGAATTCAACTCGGGAGCCGTTCCTTTTGATTACTACCATCCGATTCCTCCTTCGCTAAAATAACTTCCAAATTTACCTCCGGTGTGAGAAAGAAAAACTGCGAGTGACTTCCAAAATCAAACACGGTCGAGCTGTCCATGTTCCACACTCTGGTGTAGTAGCAATCCATTCCTTTTCCCCTGCAAATGCCATGTACCCACCTGGAGGCTCGCTGGAAAACATCACGCTCGTCCTCGCCGTTAATCAAACCCACGATTCGTTTGTCGTCCGGCCCTCCGAGCGCCAAGTCATACGTCCGCCACATTGATGTCCTCCTTTCGCGGGACGCAAAAGTACCCCGACGATTTTGTTGCCATCCAAACATAATTGTGTTATAATAGAACCGCGATTACTATGAATCTCCCAATTGAAAGTTAGTAAGCTGCTACAGACCCGGCTGAAAGCTTTTGGTCGGGAGAGGAGTGGTTTATGGACTACAAAGTTGCGATTCTTACGATCGTGCTGAACCTCGTTTCCAGTGCGATCTGGGCTGGCCTTTGTGCTATAAAGCGCAAATTGCGCTAATCGCCGGGGCGCTTTTGCGCCCCGCATTATTTTTATGGGCGTTACTTACTTTCGGCTTTCATCTCCTTAAACCGCCGGATCGCCTCAAGCTGTTCGGCTTCTCGGTCCGCCTTTCCAGCGACACGACAGAAGCTATACACAAGCCCGGCCATAACAACTACGGCAGCAATGACAATCGCAGTAATAACAGCGTCTATATTTACCACCTCCTTATACCGGTAAAATGATACAGTAGATCCTCCGAAAGCTCAGACCAGCCGTGGACTCTTAAAACCCCGTATTTTCTGGCCGAGAAACTTCTGTTGTATGGGGCATCCATCAGGATTCCTTTGTAATACCCGCCAGCCAAGTTGGGCGGATAATCATCAATCAGTACATCCCCATGAACAAGGCATTTCTTGTGGGTGAAAACCAGGTGATTCTCCGGCACGAACGGATAGAGCCGCTTCATGGCATACTCCACCTTTTGCGCGATGGTCAGGTGACTGGATGCAGACAGGCAATACACATCATGTCCGGCATCCATTAACGACCGAAGCCCGTCCTGCGCTCCGGGCAGCGGTTTCACGCTCTCCCATAGCTCTCTTGTCATCAATGGCCTTGCGATTTCCTCTTGGGTGAGAGTGGGATAGGCTTTTGACATATTCCACTCTGTAATGTATTCTGCCTTTACAGATAAGCCGTGGGCTGCGTTTAAGTACCGAACCCACTCCGACAAAAGCCCCCAGAGCACGTCGTCCATATCTACGAGAATCGTCATTGGACTGACCATCATATTACACCAGCCTGTCCGCCCACTGGCTGATCCAGCCTCGGTGGTTCGATGTCAGCGTACAGATTGCCGCCCGCTCTTTCTCGCTGAAATGTTCGATGTATTTCAAAAACCCGCTCTCCTCTCGTTTATCAAGGTCACACTGGAGATCATGTCCGATGACGACGACCTTCGTATTGTCGGTCACGCGGGTCAAAACCTTTTTGAGCTGGGGCAGTGTGTAGTTCTGCGCCTCGTCAATGATGACAACGGCGTTGTCAAGGTTCGTGCCCCGCAGGAATGTATCCGTGATACAGGTGATATACCCGGTGCCATACTTCTGGTTGACCATGCTCTCCGTGTTGATTGCCGTGCTGATGTTCACATTGCAGTTGGACAGCGCCTGGTAAAAAGCCTCGAAGTAGACAGAGGATTTCTCTGTAATGGTACCTGGTAGCCAGCCCTGTTTGCGCTCGCCGTAGGGCGACATGATGTAAATGATACTGTCGAAAACCCCGTATTGCACCAGCAGGTTTGCCGTTCCGGTTGCGACAGTTGTCTTCCCCGCTCCGGCGCAGGCGTTGCAGAACACGATGTCGTAGTTCTTGCTCCAGATTGCATTAGCAAAGGCCAGCTGCTCTTCGTCGAGCTGAAACCCGTAAAACATCTCAGGGTCAATTTCCGCAGGGGCGTTGGGGTGAGGTTCAGGTGTCGTTGGTTTCTTCCGTGCGGCCACGCTTAGATCACCTCGTCAATTTCGCAGTCAACACCGATGATATAGTCCGTAAAACCCCTTTCCTTTGCCTCGTCCGCAAACATATACCACTCGACGCGGAACTTGTCGTCGTACTCCTGGGCGGTCAGGTTACTGCGGGAGATCACATACTCCTTGATACGCTCATCTACCTTGTCCTGGAACTTCATCTGGTCTTTGACCTTGGCTCCGGAGTCGAATACGAAGGCGCTACCGTCGTGCATTAAGAACTTGGCGTGAGGGGTGGCGAAGCGCTTATGTCCAGCAAGGCCGATTAAAAACCCCATGCTGTACTGGGCACCCAGGTTGATGGTGTAGACTGGCGTTTTACTGCTCCGAATCACGTCGATCAACTGGAACCCGGCGTCCACATCCCCGCCATTTGAAGAAACGTAAAGCAAAATTGGTTTACGCTCTTCCGGCGCAATGTCGATGTCCTCTTTGTTGTACTGCAAGATGTGCCGCACGGTATCAGAGATGGTGATCAGCTCAATATCCCCGTCCAGGAACAGCTTTCTCTGACACAGATCCTTTATGTAAAACAGCCCGTCCACAGAGCCTGACTCAATGAGCAATTCTTCGATGTTCACATCAGGCAGATCGTAGTACCCCTCACGCTTTGTTTTCATATAAAAAGTCCTCCACAAATTCATTGATTGCCTGCCGCAGCTCCGGCAGTCCTTTCGTATTGTCGATGAGATAGTCAGGAGCCACATTGTCCAGCGATGTTTCAGACGGGTGGTTGAGCTGGGCTTTGGTCAGTGTATTCGCCTCCCCGTACCGGAACACCCGCAAATGACAGACATCAAACCCGGCGTTGATCATCCCGGTGATCTCGTTTGGAAACCTGGTATCCGGTATGATGACATACTCCCAGTAGTCTTGGAACATTGTCAGAACCTGCGTCAAAAACCTGATCCAAAAATCCGGGTCTTTTCTTCGTACCACATCGGTCCCGATATTTTGCAGCATTGCTCTGCCGCGCTCGTCCTTCTGTCCGTCCCAGCCGAAAAACTCTTTACATATGTATTTCAAAATTCCTGCAAAGTGGGTAATCCGAACACTGTGGCGGTCTTGTTCCAGCCGCTCCTTTAAGATCTCACCGGTCGTGTCCTTTCCGTGCTGGGCGTGGCCGGAGATTAAGATAACCTTCAATAACCCCTCCTTCCTGCCCAGCCGGACTCAGTCTCTGCCGGGCCGCTCTCCTGTGATCAGTTCACTGTGCGGCAGCGTCTCAATCCAACGGCAGAACTCTCGCCACTCAGGGAGCCGATGGGCTTTTCTCTGGGCGTAGATGGTTTTCAACTGCCGGTAGTTGGTGGTCATTCCGGCGGTCAGCCGAAACCCCGCAGGATTGCTGTACAGAATCTCCAGATACAGCCTGTCCAGTTCTGCCTTGGACTGCTCCTGTGCGGTCAATGAGTTTTTGAGCTGATTATATACCACAACTTTTTCTTTCATGATTTCCACGATCCGGTGATCAACGTAGTTGTTGTACGCCTCATCCAAATCGAAGGAGGTAATGCGGTGCATGGTGCTCTGGGAACTGACGAAATCCAGGAAGTGATACCGCTCGACTTCAACCCAAGCTTTGTTGCTCAGTGTCAAATCGAACTGGACGACGACCCCGGTCAGCCACTGGTCGTGGCCTTCCCCATTACGGGTCTGTGCGATCTTCTGGATTCCCGGCGTCAAATCCGCTGTCAATTCCCCGGTCTTCGCGGCCATAGGGAACTTTGCCCTGCGGATACTCTCTCCGAGACCGTAGACTGTGGCGTTGGACACACAACCGTAGTCGCTTACTCGCAGCTCTGACAAGAACAGCCCTCCCCACGATTTTGCTCATACAGCGGACTGACGACACAGCTATCAATCAGCTCGTCCAGACAGTTCAAGCACAGGTCTAAATCACATCCTTCTCCGTCGTGCTTAGAACCATAACCCAGGCCGATCCATAAACCTGCCTCTGCGTTCAGATCCCACTGGTCAAAAACCTTTCCACATTTGTTACACACAATTTGTTTTGCCATGTTATGTTTGACGCTCCTTATTAAAATGATTTAAATTTATTTCAAAACCAGCTTACTGCTGGATATTGAACCCTTCAAGGAAGTTGTTAAGAACTCTTGCTGCCTCTGGATCAACGCGCTCCTCATCACCGCTGTCAGGTCGTATGCCTGCCTGATTAAAAGATGCTTCAATCATTGTCCCGCTCGTACTTGTCGCATAAACAGAGAAAGAGGTGACGAAGTCTGCAACCCGCTCTGTGAGTAGATCCAATGTGATTCCGCTCCAGCTATTTTTAACTATAGAATTGAATTCATTTATGTCAAAATCCAAATATCAAAAACCCCCTTAATTATTTTTTTAATTACTCAGAATCATCTTGATTTCCTAAAGGGATTGCGCTATAATTTCTTTAGAAAATTGGAGGTGTTATCTATGCCAAGTATTCGATCAAGTACAGACCTACGCAACCACTACAATGAGATCTCTACCTTCTGCCATAAACACAGTGAGCCTGTCTTTATCACGAAGAACGGCCAGGGCGATCTGGCGGTCATGAGTATTGAAACCTATGAGCAACTCGCCGGTCGCCTCGAACTCTACGGTCTGTTGCAGGAGGGGCTGGATGATGTTGCAGCAGGAAGAACCCGCCCCTTCAAGGATGTCATGGATGAGCTTAGGGAAAAATATAAGCCATGAGATACCTTATCAGAATCACGAAGCAGGCAGAGCGCGACATGGACGATGTTATCGCATATATCGCACGCACACTTTTAAATCCGCAGGCCGCATATGACTTGCTTGTAAAAACGATGGAGGAAGTTTCCGCGCTTGCCGACTTCCCACAGCGTAATCCGCTGGTCGATGACACAATCCTTGCCTCGTGTGGAATCCGATTCACAGTGATCAACAACTACCTTGCGTTCTACATCATCTCAGAAGATGACACTACAGTCCATCTTATCCGTTTCTTGTACGCTAAGCGCAACTGGGCACATATTCTAAAACAAGGTTACTCGCTTGACTAAATTTCTGCCGGGACATCCGGCAGATTTTTTCTCAGCAGACAGAAGCTATCTTTTATCGGATAGACTTTTGAAGCCATCCAGAAATTCGTCTAACATCTGGTTTTCCTCGGCTGGAGTTTCGTCGTGCTCATTGCATTCGATTGTGAACGCACCATCACTCAGATTAACTGTAATTTGACCGGCGTCTATGATCCAGGTATCACCGCTTCCGATAAACATCCTGTCAGGAAAAGCTGTAATAGTATCTCGTGGCCAATAGTTCATAACCGTCACTGTCTCTGTTGGTATTGTCAACACACCCTCTCATAGCTGTTCATTATAAAATATTTCCCGTCTCGCTCCCAGGACTTGCACAGAATAATGTCCCCGGTTTTCACAGGGTTCAGGTCGAAAACCCGATTGAATACCGTCCACCTCGCTTCGATTCCGCTGCCGATGGACTTGGTCAGCACGGAATATCCGAACTGTTTGCCGTCCCTCTTGCGGATCAGCGGGAAAACCCCAGTGATATACAGCTTACGTCGGTCTTCTTCCCGTCCGGAGACATACCCGGCATACCCCATGGCGTCTGCAAAATTTTGCACCTTGAGCACGTCGCTCAGATCGTCCAGGTGTAGTGCCAGAATTGCGTCTTCTGTGTCCCGCAAAAGCCCCGGCATATCCTGAATGGTATACCGTTTGGCCTCTGCTCCGGCTTTGGTCGTGCCGGTTGAGTGACGCTGGATGATTTCCTCCAGCGGAGTACCGGCAACCTTGTCTTTGCCGATCTGCTTTGCGTTGCCGTGGTTGAAAAACCCGTAGAACATATCCGCAATGCGCAGAAGTTCTCGCTGGTTTCCAAATTCCGAGAAGAAATCCAGCTTGATTAGGATGTCAATCTGCCGTGTGTTGATGGCGGTCTGCTCCACAGCCAGCAGGATGTCAGTAAACCTGGCGTAATTCTGCCTGTGGGACAGGCGATACATCTGCTCCGCCGTGGACTTGCTCATGAACTTGACGGAGGAAAGACCTTTTGCGATGATTCCCTTCTCTTTGTCGTAGAAGTATTCGCTCTTGGACAGCCCCCATTTCGGCATAGTCACCTTGATACCGACCTTGCTGGCGTAAGCCGTGCCGTTTTTAATGTCGTCGTCGTTGGCGGCGTTGTTCAGGAATGAGGTCAGGAATTCGATTGGGTAATAGTGGCGGCAGTAGGCACAGAGGTAGGTGAGAAGACAGTAGGCGATGGAGTGATTATACCCAAACTGGTAACTCGCACTGTCTTCAATAATTTGTAAGAATTCTTTTGCCTCTTGTTCTGCAACCTCTCTCGGCTTGTCCGACTTCTCGCAGTAGCCCTCTAAGATAGACGGCATGGCTGCGTCGAGAATATCTTTCTTCTTCCTTGCAACGCCTCGCCTTACTGTGTCCGCCTCGCTCCCGGACAAACCGCAGATTTCCTGTAAAAATCTAATGGAGTCTTCTTGGTACACACAGTTATGCACTACGACACCTTCACATACAAAGTTATGCTCTTCCTCTATGGACAAGTCGTAAACAGGGGTTTTGTCCGCATGTTTGTCTATAGAATATATCCTAGACCATGCTAATCTTGGATTGGATATAAATTTGACATACTCTGTCGGGAATTCGTCGTTTAGGCGAGTAACTGTGTCTACTCTGATGCGCTCTTGTTTTGAATATAAACTTACTCCCGTCCTTTTGCATATTTTCTTTTTTGAGTATCCCATTTGTTCAACAGCATCAACGACCTTACGACGACAAACATCTCCGTTCGACCCCACACTCCTATGTGCTAATAAAGCTTCTTTACTCTCAAAAATACGTCTGACTTTTATAGAGTAATCATATAGTAACAATAAAGCATTTTTAACATCCTGAACTATAATCCGGTATCCGTCATTTGGATACTCTGTCATCACAGCCAGTATAGACACCATGCGCAATATAGAAATTAAATCCATAGCAAGTTGCTTAGATGCTGTCGTATAAATAAGGAACGCCTTGTCCTTGCCAATCGTACTATCTGTATCTGTATACGCACCAATGAATATCAAAAGGCTTTCTCTGCCCAGTGAGAAAAATTGACTTGGAACAAATTTCTCCTCCGCCCGCAATCCACCATTATCGAACACCAACCCGTATTTTTTCAGCTCTTTCCTTATCGACTTCTCTTTTTTACAGTTTGTTACATATTTAATATGACTTCTGTACAGAGGTGTACCGTGTCTAGTCGTCCTGTCTAAAATTGATGTTGTTAGGTCGCTATCATACTCCTCGACGCATTTTCTAAACGCCAGATGTACATTCATATCGGCGTTAATTAGGGCAATTACTCTTTTCACAGACAAAGATCCGTCACCAATTAACCATCCCACAATTCTGAGCATATTTTTATCTATGGGTTTTTTAGATGAAGTCCCTTTAAATAGCGCTATGCTATCCCTACCTGTCAAATCGCACGCTCTTTTATACCCCGAATCTGTCAAGATCTGATGATCTTCGGTGCAGAATAATTTCCCAAACTTATGCCGAACACAAACGGTTTTCTTCTCACCCATATAGGTTTTTTTGTAAACCCTTCTATACCCGGCCATGGTCTCTACAAGCGTACCTTCTTTAATGTCCTTAATTTTCTCAAGGCCGTTTTCTGTTTGTACTAATTGGCTTTCTTCTATACAATAGCCGAGATTGTCCTCCAACATCTTGTCAATGATTTCAGACGGATTCTTATGCGACTTGCGAGCCAACAGGTCGTTTCGGTAGGACTCCCCAGATGGTCGGATACAAGCCGTCACAAGAGACAAGTCGAAGATACTCCTCGGGCGGAACTTCCTCAGACTGTCGAAGGCGAATCCGCTCTCCATTTGGAACAGCCCCACGGGACTGCGAATCATGTCGTCCCAGACCTCGTCATCATTCCAGTCAATCTCGTGCATTCTGGGGTATGGTTTGTTTAGGTACTGATATGTATCCCGAACGACCTGGACGGTCTTCAAAATCAGGAAGTCGTACTTCACAAGCCCGGTGTAGTCGTGGATGTTGTCCATGTCCAACAGCAGACAGTCCTCGCCGTCCTTATTAAAAACCCCGTAGTTATCATCCAACGTGATGGGGCTGATGACGATTCCAGCTGGGTGTACAGATTGTGAGATTTTCGTACCTAAAAGGCCGTTATAGTAGTAAAAAAGTTCTGGATATTGCTGTTTTGTGCTGTTTTCGTCACCATCAAACTCGGATTTTATCCGAGCGATATTTTTCAAAGACCACGGGTTCTCTTGCTGAGCGTCCGGATGCTCCCGGCTCCACTTCTGAGCCAGGTGCCGACCAACGTCGTCGATGACTCCCTTGGACTGCATGGTTCCAAAGGACGCAACCCTGGATGTTTTGTCTTTGCCGAACCGATTTATAATGTAACGGAAGATTGCCGGACGGTCAGACTCTACGCAATCTATGTCAATATCACCGCAGTACTACCTCATCATGTTTTCATGAGGTGGCTCGGTAAGAGCACGTTCAACATCCCATCCTCTAAAAATACGCGAATCAACCAGATTATACGAAAGCCCAAGTATATCAGCCCATTGTCCCATCGTATGCGTTTCACCGTTGAATTCTAACATCCTATTTCTCCTTGTATTATTTGCCTGCACTTTCTGCGTTACCCATCTACAGTTTGACGGTTCATAATTGCCATTTACGTCTATCCTATCTATTGTTAAATCATCTTGATACCCATTGTCGTATGCCCACTCTGCAAATTTCTCAAAACTATTTTTCCACCCATCACAAACGCGAATTCCTCTGCCTCCGTAATTCTTGTAGCCAGCCTCGCGTTCATCGCAACACCGTCTAACCATATGACCATAAATACGATATAATCTATGTTTATACATGCCATGTTTTGTATTTGCTGAACTGGCGCAATCCCTCTGAAAGCATCCACACGATGTTGTATGTCCACTCGTAAGACTTGTACCCCTTACGACAGTGGTATTTCCGCAGTCACAGACACAGTTCCACATTCTATATGGTTTTTTATACTCTGCCTCAGACACAACAACCAAACGTCCATAGCGGTTGCCAGTTAAATCTTTATAACTCATCACATCACCTCCTCTCGATGGGTTATGTTGAACAGAACCAAGCAAATTTCTTCGCCGATAGACCATATCTTCATCTCGACGGAGATGTTCCCCACTTCGCTATACGCTACTCCCTCACGGGATGGTCGTTGAACCTTCCGCTGTTCGCGGCTTGGCTGCTGATTGTCCATTTCTATAATGTTTAGGATTTAACCATGCATCATCCAGTCATTTCTTTCCGCTTTCGCTACCGTCACGCTTGCCTTTATTTCATGGCTACGTTGTGGTATAACTGGCTTTAGGATGTTCCAGCAGTTCAGGGAATTTATTTTTGCGCATATCACTATACGCCGAGACCGGTGGGTATTGACATTAACCCCGTTAATCTCTTTTCTGTCTTCATTGCAGAATCTCGAGAACACTGTATGCCATGTCTCCGGATTTAGGTCAATGATGTCGGTAACATATGCCACCCTGGAACCGCCCACAGACCCACGGCCCGGACCGATTGCCATGCCCTTCTCTTTGCACCAGCCAACCAGCTCGCTCATAGAGAGCATAAACCCAGCCATCTGGAGCTTTTCAAACACCCGCATCTCCTCGTCGATTGCCTCTCGAAACGCCTGCTTCTGTTCTGGCGGGATAATTCCGGCGTCCAGCTTCTGCTGAAACATTTCCTCTACACTGCTGGCAAACATCTGGGAGTCCTTTTCCCTGGAGCCGTACAAGATTGGATACTTGATAGACAGATCCAGCTCAATGTCCTCGGTCATATCGTATAGGAGATTTGTGTTTTCGATTGCCTGGAGATATTCCTCCTTTGGTAGAGCACCCTGGATGCGGAACATCTCGACCAGCTCGTCGTATGTTTTATACGTCAGGTCGAAGGCGTCCTCATCGCCGTAGGATTTATGCTTGGCATCCAGAAGTACCGCCCGGCACTCCGCCTTATACGGACTGGAGCTGTGGGTGTCTGTCCCGGCAATCAGCGGCGTTCCGATTTCCCTGGAAAGATTCAGAAGCCTCTTATTAAAAGCAATCTGCTCTGGATGATTGTGCCCCTGCACCTCCAGGAAATCATACTTCCGCGCCAGCTCCATATACCTTGGATGGTCGTCCGGCAACTTATTCAGCGGCGATGCAAGACAGGCGCTGGTCGAAATGATGTTGTTGGAGATGCCCAGGAATTCATCGAAGGTCAGCCGGTTTGTATAATAGAAGTGCTCTTCGTCACAGGATGTAGAGACCAGCTTGTTCAGCTCTCTCACACCGTCCATATTCCGCGCCATCAAAACCGTGTGGTAGTTGTCCCGGACCTTTTCACCCAGCGTTTCCGTCAGATAAATCTCAACCGAATGGATGTAGCGGATTCCCGCCTGTTTGCAGGCCGCCCATTTCTCCGTCCAGTTCAGCGGTTTGCCATGCTCAGAGAAGGACAGCGCCTTGATACCGTCCCGGACGGCCAACTCGATGTATTCGCCGGGTTTGCTACAGCTGTCGAGCAGGCTGTATTCTGTGTGCAGATGGTATGGGATGTAATTACCCGTCCGACCACCTCCTTATTTCTTCTTGGAGTTCCCTTCGGTAGCGGTCATGGGCGGCTAAATGCCCATACCGCTCTTCCTCTATGTCCACCCAGCTCTTCGCTGAGAGGTAGATTGTTCCGGAGGCCGCTCCGTTAGACGACATCGTTATAATGTACGGATAGTACGGGACGGCGTCCTTGATCGAGGCGAATTCCAATCTCTTTTCTGGAGCAACTTTCCCAGTCTGCTGGTCAAAACCAGCGACTGTATAAACCCTGGAGTGTTGAACATAGTCAAAACCGTGTAGTACAATGAGATCATAAAAGTCAAACCTCCCTGAAAATTTACTCATAGACCCTCCCCTTTCCGACCATAACCATCTTGGGTTATATTACCGGTAGAACCGGATGCTCTCACGGGAGAACAGATAGATTAGGTTCTGGCTGTGCCAGGACTCACCATCGCAGCTCTCAAAATATAGAGCGCCCATGCTATCATCCCAACCGTCCAGCACTAGATCCAAAGCCACCCGAGTTGCCTCGTCCGGTGTTGCGCTGGCGTAGCTTCCGTTGGAAACCGGCGTGAACTGACCGCTCTGTGTGATGACACCATCAACCGTATCTGGAAAGCTGTCGCTCTCCACCCGATTTAGGATGACGCACATGATAAGCGCCATGCACTCCACACCCTCGCTTCTGGCCTCAGCGTAGGCGATTTTCATCAGCCTCTGCTGGTCGTCAGCGCCAATACTCAAACCTTGCGAGTTTGTTTCAGCCTCCTGTGTTTCCACCTCAGCTTCCGCCTGAGACTGAACCTCGGAAATGTACGAGCCATAGTTCTGCTTCGAGGACTGAATGGCCGCTGAGACCGTCACGTCCTGCGACCGTACGGTCGCCTCCGTTGCCAAAACCTCGTCTTGAGAACCGGCAGCATACACCGTGAACACCGACAGGATAATGATGGCGCAGACCGTGAGAAAAATCCGTCTACCTGAATTTCAATCGACTTTCGTAAAGATTGGAAAACACCTCCTCTCCATGATCCACCGGGCTGTCCTTATCCCGGAGCAGATTGTCCCTGTCCCAGAGGTACTCCACATTGACGTAGTTCTTCAGTCGCCTGATGTTCTTGTCGTCGCGGATCAGGATGCCCTTGTCCAATGCGAACACCACTCGAACACCCAGCTTTGCCAGGAGCTTCATCTGGTTGATACCGAGATGAGAGGTGAGCAGCGCCGCAGTATTATGAATACCCCAGGTGTCTGCAAGCAGAACACTTTTGCAGCCCTCAAAAATGAGTAGCTCCCGCCTCTCCCGTATGGCATCCATATTTTCAGACAGCCCGTATAATGTTTGGATTGTCCCCCAGCTGTAGAAATAGGTGTACTTTCGCAACCCTTTTGCTCTCCAGTCTGGGTCGAGGGTTCTCCCGCCGATGTTGACGATCTTCCCGTCCGGGTTGCGAATCGGATAGACCAGCCGGTCTGAAAATCTGTCATAATAAACCTGAAATTTTTTCAGCGATTCTTTGGAAATTCCCTCGTCAAGCCAGACCTGTAACTTGTCCGGCCTGAGTTCGTACTTTTCCATGCAGTTTTCCGGCAAAACCTTGCTGGTTGACTGCTTTTCCGCCCGCTTCGGCGGGACGTACTTCTTGCAGGTCAATACCGCCTGCATTTTCTCCGCCGGTTCAGTCAGCTCGCCGGTGACTCCGGCGTACCGCTTTAGAATCTCTATGGCCTGACTGCCGGAACAATTGTGGTACAGCTTAACGAAGCTCAAAACCCCGCCGCTTTTGCCGCTGGAGTAGTCGTACCAGACAGGAGGGTCCTGGCGGACGGAGAAGGATGGGTCTTCCTCATTGGTGAAGCAAGACAGACCCCACCACTCGTCACCGTGCTGTTCCAGGTCAACATACTTGCCAATGTAGTCTACGATGTCGATGGACTCCAACAGCTCATTGATGTCCGCCAAGCTCACCTCCTTTATACTTTAGCGAAGTAAAGCGTTAAAGTATTTTTATTTTTAGTACGGCATCTGAGGAATCGCCTGTTTTGCCTCTTCAAAGGAAATCAAATTCCCGTTGAAGTTTAGACTGATGTACTCGCCCTCGGCGTGCTGCATACCGTTCCGGTTCAGAACCACCCGCAGCTTTTTATTGCCGCACTCCGGCCCGTCCGCCTCGATTTCCTCTGGCGTTTTGTTCTCCATGATGGCGATTGTGCTGGCGTTCCGGCTGATCTTTGCTGAGTCTGCAATTTTGCCGGAGGATGTGGTTTGCACAGCCCCCAAGGCACAGATCTTCATGCCGCCAGCCAGGTTGTTCTTCACCATGTCTACAAACCTGCCGAGTTCCTGATAAGTTGCGAACGCATCGTTTTGCCCACTGGCCTTGAAATAATCCACAATCAGAACGTCCAAACCCTCCGGCGAATGCTTGACTTTCTTCGCCGCAGAATACACACTTTGCGTATCGAAAATTGGCATATAAATATGGGTGAGTTTCCTGGTCTTGAGCCACTCCCGCTGCTCGTCAATACGCTGCGCCTCTTCCTCGGTGTAGTTCCCACTGGTCAACCGGCGATATTCCACGCCGGACAGGTGGGATAAAAGCCTGGCGGTGAAAAGCCTGGTTCCCAGTTCGCTGTCCAGATAAAGAACGGACAGGTCTTTCTTCAGCAAATCCACCGCACAGTTCAGCAGCATGATGGACTTGCCCTCCTTGGGACCGGCGGCGAACAGGAATAGTTCGCCAGGCTCGATGGTTGCGTACTGATTCAGCGTTTTGAACTTGAACGGGATACCCGCGTATTCTCCGCTCTGCCGGGATTTAATTTCTTCCCAGCAATCGTCGATCACGTCCTTGAACTTCGGGATGTCGTTGGCGTAGGAGAACTCTCCGATTACCCCGTCGATGGCGTTGTAAATCTGCTGGCCGAGGTTCGGCGTCTCGCTGCTCCGACAAAAACCCTGGCACTGGTCAAGTACCATAAACGCCTTGCGGCGAAAGGCCGCGTCCACCACGTTGTCACACAACATATTGTACTCTTCCGGCGTATGGCGGCACAGGATATAGCTCATGTCACGCAACTCGTTGAGCTTGTCAACGGTCAGGATGTTGGCGTATTCCTTCGTGGCATTGGATGAGTTCAGATAGGAGATAATGTTGTACGGATCAGCGTTAAAAACCCCTTTGTTTTGAGCCATGTTGCGGATGGCCATGTATACGCACTTGTTCTCCGCATTGGTGAAATGCTCCGGAAACAGATAGTCCTCAGAGAACAGGACGTAATCTGGGTGCTGAATCAGCGTAGCGATAACACCGCTCTCGGACTCCAAGGCGTTGATGTCTGAAACCTTCTCAGTCTCTATGCAATCACCCCTTCCACAGCTGGTAGTAATCGCAGTAGTCACTGACACCGCAGATATATTTACAGCCGAAGTAGTCTAAGTTTGGAGGGAAATCCTCGGCTTTTTCAATCTCAGAAATTCGCTCAGTCGCCCAGGCAATCGCCTGGTTATATGCGCCCTCATCGAACGGCTCCTCAATGAAAACCCCAGCCTTAAAGCAGTTGAAGCACAGCGTCTTCGGAAACCGCCCGTATTCCTGGCGCACAGCCTCTGCGTACAGGTAGAGCTGTTTCAGCATAGAATCCAGCTCTTTGTCCTTCACCGTTGGCGTTTTTCGGTTGCTTCGCGGTTTCAAATCTCTGGACTTATTGTCGATAATGTGAAGCCCGCCCTCGGAGTCGCATCCGAGAAAATCAATGTAGCCCACAAATCTATGGCCATTGATTGTAAAGTCCGAGAACTGTTCTACGGCAATCATCTTGTATGGAAATGGCTGAAAACTTCGCAGATAGTCCGCACCCAGCTTGATGTACTTGCTGACCGTTTCCTGTTTAGGCCGCAGACCTCGGACGTTTTGGGAGAACCCTGTTAGAAACTCCTCAAGCATTTCGTCCTTGGTCAGCTCGCCCTTGTAGAAACCCTCGATCAGCTTGTGCATAAACGTGCCGTAGCTGGAATAGAACTGGTCGGTCTCCTTGTAGTCACGGATATACTTCAAAAACCAACGGTATTTGCAGTCGTCATAACAACCGATGCGGCTGTACGACCAGGTCATGTCCTGAACCAGCGGAGAATAACTAACTTCTCCCAATCAGAACCCCGCCTCAGAACGGCAGGTCAACCGGCTCAGGTTCGGCCGCTGCCTCCACGGATGCCTGAGCGGATGTCTGAGCGGTCTGGAAGTCCGTCTCAAACGAATAGACGTTGAAATTTGTATATGTAATCTTCTTCTCAGCGTCATACTTATTGGTTACATCAACATCACCCAGCTTGATGCGGTCGCCCTCTTTCAACTTGGCCGCCTGAGAAGCCGCAGTGGTTCCTACGAACGCAACATACCCACCAAAATCCTGGACGTATTTCCCCAGATTTTTATCCTTACGACTGGTAGAAATTCGACACCGCGTAATCGTGTCTGTTTTCGGTTGAACATCCCAAATTTTTGCATAAGTTCCGGTACGAAATCCCAAAAATTATTCCTCCTTGATATTCGCCGTCTCCGGCATAAATGTTTCCTTAAACTCAGCGACCAGCTTAGCCGCTAGTTTTGGCTCTTTGATAGCCTTGTAATTGGCGTTCTTCGCGTACTTGCTGATGAGCGCCTTGACCTCGTCAGATTTATCCGGATTCGCCGCCAAGAATTCCCGAACCATAGTGTCAAAGTTCGAGATGATTTCCTCGGCAATGGCCCGATCCTCAGAGACCTCAGCCTCCTTCTGCTTGGTACGGAAAGCGTCCACATCGTCCTTTGTCTGGGCGATTTGGAACCGTTATGTTCTACAAAAGAACTTACTGCTTCTCAGCGTCCCGTTTCGCCGTAGCTACTCTGGTCTGTATGACGCTCCACAGCTTAAAGGTGTAACGACACCTCAAGGCTATAGCCTCTCCATTTAGGCTACATACCTGCTCAAATTAAGAGCTGCGTTAAAGTCTCGGTCGATTTCGTTACCGCAGTTACTACATTTGTAAACCCTGTCTTTCAGCTTCAGGTCAGTCTTGATACTCCCGCAACAAGAGCAAGTCTTGCTGCTCGGATAGAACCTGTCGGCCTTAATGAATTCAATACCATTCCATTCGCACTTGTAGTGCATCTGGCGATTGAACTCATAGAAGTTCTGCTGACTGATTGCCTTGGCTAAATGCCGGTTCTTCATCATACCCCGCACATTCAGGTCTTCCATGACGACCCGATAGGGAAGCATGGATACCAGCTGGTGTGTGGTCTGATGTATGTAGTTGTTGCGGATGTTCGCTATCTTCTGATAGATGCGTCGGAGCTTGTCCTGTTCTCTCACATAGTTGTTCGATTTTACGAACTTGCCATTGGTTTTCTTAGAAGCCTGATACTTCCTCGCCAATGACCTCTGCGTGTGCTTTAGCTTGCATGTCAGCTCTCGCACTCGCTTGGATTTGTTGATGTTGTGAAAGACAAGCTGCTCGTCTCCGAACGCTGCGACCGCTTGTTCCTTAACGCCTAAATCTATTCCCATTGATTCGTCCTTCAGCTGGGGTACTTGGTTCTCGCACTCCATTCCGAAGGACAGCATCCACTTGCCGTTTGCGTATGTAATACGCGGGTTTGTGAATTTTGCGTCTCGCCCATATGGAAGGGTGAAGTCGGTCTTGTACTTGACCTTGCCGAGCTTTGCGATTTTAGCGACGCGCTCATCAAGAAAGTATATCCCGTCCGACCGAAGCGGATACGATGGTCTCGACCTCTTGCGCGATTTGAATTTCGGATACTTGGCCTGCTTGCCAAAAAACCTCCGGTAAGCCTGGTCTAAATCCTGGCAAATAACCTGAAGTGACAAGCTACTCACTTCGTACAGCCAGTCATGCTCACCATCGTTCTTCAGCGGCTTCAGATAATTCATCATGCCGAAAGCCGACAAGTGCTTTTCACCCTGCTTATACAGGCTGTTCTGTAAGTCAAGCATATAATTCCATATGAACCGGCAGCAACCGATGTGCTGCCATATCAGAGCCTCCTGCTCTTTCGTGGGATAGATTCGGATTTTGAAACCCTTAATGATTTTTCGTTACACCTCCTTTGCCGAAGATTCCCACCTCGACAAAGGCAGTTCTCGGCTCGCTACGCCGTGTAGGTACTCTCGCACTCCTTCAGTTTTCACTGAAGCGCAGACTATATCTTCATCCACTTGGGATGCCCACCACTTCCACCGCGCTTGCGGTGTACTCTCTTGCGAGATAGTCGTTGAACGTTCTCCTATTCGGAGCTTCGCTGCTGATTGCCCATTCCTTTCCGGCGTTTAGGATTTAACCTTGCGCCATCTCACAGCTTCTTTCTACTTTCGTCACCGTCACGCCTGCCTCTTTCATGGCTACGTTGTGGTGCTGTGAGCTTTAGGGGTTCCCAGCAATTCAATGGGTTGTTTTTCGTACACCTCGCGGTGTACGCCTACTAATTGCGCGTAGTGGTTCACGCTTCTGTTGACAACAAGAAGCTACGCGCTTAATAGTTTGTCAGGAACTGGCGCAGGGTATATGTAAGCCCCGACCCCATAGCCTGACTCGGGTCTGCCTGAGATCCGACCACAAACCACGGCACGTCGATGTACTCCTCTGGGTCTTCGTCGTTTACCCAACGGTAGACCATCTCGGCGCTGACCTGAGTCTCGGTCGTCGTCGCGTCATAGATTTCCCCGGCCTTCGTGGTCTTGGTGTTGACCAGAGTGACCTGCTCCACAGACGCTGTGCCGGGCACGATGGAAGGAATTAGGGAAACCCCGTATTTTTTCATGCCCGCCGTGACCTTGGCCAGGATCGCGGTGATGTCGCTGTAGGTGTAGTTAAAACCACGCAGCTCCTTAACCACCGCATCAGAGATTGCCCGGATTTTTGCCAACTTCTGATACAGATTTAGCCGGACGGTAAGCGTTTCATTTTCGCTCAAACATTTCTCCCCTTATATTTGTGTTTTTTTTGAGAAGACGGACATCCTACAGATCAATAAATTGCACCTTCCCATGGCACCGCTGCTGGTATTCTTCCGCGCAAGCGTCGCACCATGGAGCTATGTAACCCTGAGACATTTTCGTTGCTGGCGCTCCGCAGTAGACACAGGTATGCTCGCTGATGTCCTCATACTTGCAAATGATCTCATCCGTCTCGCTGTTGCCGCCGTAGTCATACCACCGCAGACAACCATACTTCTCTTTGGCCTGGAGGACTCCGTAGTCTTCCAGCAGCCCGGCCTTGCTCAAAGCCTCAGACAGCTCCTCACACATAGGCTCAACGAAGGTTTTCTTCCAGCCATATGGCAATTCCCAGAGAACCGACTCCGCTAATTCTTCATACAAGTCATAGATTTTGACCTCCTCCTCTCGTATATTTGGGTAGAAATTCAGGCAACCATGGCGCATCCCTCCCAACAAAAGAATTGTTTTATTAAAACGGGGCGGTCGGAGTCGAACCGACCCTTAACTGTTCCAAAGCCCCGGTGTTTCCGGGTATAAATGTAGGTTGATAGAGGAATATGTATGCGAACGACCCTGTATTAGATCGTTCGCTGTAATTAAAGAGAGAACGCCTCCTTCCAGCGCAAGTAATCCTTTCCATATTCTACGCACATTCTGTCCAACGTATTATCCTCTGTGCGCTTCGCTTTATCGAGTTTGTAATTCCGCTTGTGCATCGACCGGGAGATGTCCTCGTGGAACGAAACCTCCTCTCCGGCGCACTCCTTTAAATATATTCTATAGAACAGACCAGAAATCCAGACTCTAAAGTAGCTTGACTGGAAATCCAGACGAGCATCCGTATGATCTGGATCGAGCACGTCGCGGAACTTCTGTACCTTTGCCTTCTTTCTGGCCTCCACTCTTATTGTTGAGAAATTCGGAGCACCGCGATACCCACCGAGTAGATATCCCACACCATTTCTTCTCCGCCATCTTTCGCCATCCGGTCTGATATAAAGGAATTCATTCTTTGTCACACATAATTCTACCGTTTTCATACACTCATCGCAGAGACTAAGAATTCTGCCGTCATACGCCAGACTCCTGTTGTCAAGATCCACAGCTGACGACAGGATACTTGTCGCGTCTCCCTCTTCTACCCCGGCGAAAGCCAGCCAGTAAAAGCACCGGTATATCAGGTCGATTGTACACATACTCTCAGGATCAAACGCGCTGTTCAAATAATGATTAAGGTGAGCCGGACCTGAAACCATATGTGTTTTCATACTATTCCCATCAACCTCCTTCACCTGAAGCAACCCATCTGTTGCGCCCGGGACTTCGTGTTTTATACACCATCTGGCGTAGCCCTGAAGGACAGAGAGAACCATGTCTGGGGTGCGTCCTTTGTTCCCACAGAGCTTCGCAACTACTGGCAGCACATCCTCTTTACTCTTGGTGCAAATGTCTGCACACCAGACAAGCTCGTCCTCCTCCAGGCGGTTGAAGAGGGTCGAGGCGACATATTTTCGTCCTTCGCTGGTAATCGCATCATCTATGAAACGCCGTTTCAATTCCTCGTTGTACATCTCAGACACTCCTTACGAAACTGCTTCGTTCAGAATTGCAGCCCGGTCATGCAAACTCAACAGCGTCTCCCGATCCATAAAGGAGATTGCGCTGGACGCCAGGATGCTCGCCGCCGCAATTTCTGCCATACACTCGTCGGATAGTGTGGTGATATAGCGGCTGAGTCGGCCTTTTGATACACAGGATGGGTTCTCGCAGAGTACCATGCTGTCCTGCGGTAGCCCGGAGTCTTGTGCGGGAATCACAACATGAGTTGGTTGGCCTCGCTTTTTTAGCGAGGTAGTCATTGGAAGAGCGATCACATTGGGGCTGTACAGATTCCCCATATTGTTTTGGAAGATGACACCTGGTCGCCAGCCGGTCTGCTCGCTTTCTCTCCCATCAAAACAAATCATGTAAACGTCTCCGATTTTTAGAGCTTCTTGTTGCCGAGTCTGTTTCTTCATAAAACCACGCTCCCTTCAAAAAATACTTCTGACAAGCTCGGCTGTCTGATTATAGTATAACAGGTGGCGCTTCTAATGTCAACCTACATTTATACCCGGAAATAGACTGTTTACAAAAAGTTCACAAATTAAAACTGCTTGTCGCTATCTCCGCCCCGGATGTCTGCTGAAATACCATAACACAGCCAAAACCACGAGAACCAGAGCGCCCCATCCACCTTCTTGCATAATACACCTCCATTACACAAGCTTAAAAGCCTGATATTCATCAATCGTGTAGACATTGAACGACCAGCAACAAACCCCGCCAATCGGTATATGTTGTTCGATTTCCGCCACTGGGAGCGAAATCAATAGTCGCTCCTCCCCACATCTTTTCATGACTTCGTTTGGCACGAGCCGGAGATCTGCGTTAAAACCTTGATGCGCCTGTAATTTCTGATCGTACCAAACCAAAAACCTCCGAACAGCCGCGAGGGTAGCATCCCGTGTATCGGCGTCCCAGTTATACGGATACCAATAGCTGATGCCGTACTTCATCACATCAAGCGGAATCTTTGCCTTCTCTGCCATCAGCCCAAGAAAAATCATCTGCGTAGTCGGATTAAAGTCAATCGCTTTTCTAATCTCATCCCGCATTTCTTCCCCCTTCACAGAGGTAGCATTTACCCTGGCCTCCCGCTCTATGTCCTCGTTACACGCCAGCATATGTGCCCACTTAAAGTCAGCAACGGCGGTATTCTTTGTCTGAGTCGCTCTTTGGTGTCGCTTGGAATCCTCGTACGAATAATAAATTCTTCTGAGCAGAAACATCCCACCTACGACAACAATAACAGAAACCAAAAAGAACATAATATCACCTCTTCTCTCTTAAAGCAGCAACGGTTTTCACGATAGTCTCTGCGGCCGATTCAATTTCTTCCTCTGTGTTATCTCTTGACACAGAAAACCGGATACTACTCCTGGCTCGTTCCGGCTCTAAGCCAAGAGCGACCAGCACATGGCTTGGGTCGGAAGCATGACTTCGGCAGGCAGAACCAGCTGAGGCACAGACCCCAGCAGAGCCAAGAGCAAGAACCAGAGTCTGCCCGTCCACACCGTCAAAGCGGAGGTTCAGAATCTTTGTGACGCGCTCTGCCCTTCCGTTGCGATGAACAATATCATCAAGGCCAAAAGCGTCCAGATTAGAGACGATCTTGTCATATAGAAGGTTAGTCAAGCTGGTGCAAAAGATCCCGTCTTCTTTCAGGCTGGACTTCAAGAGGCTACAAGCCTTGCCAAAACCCACGATTCCGGCTGTGTTTTCAGTACCCCCACGAAGCCCGAACTCCTGGCGCTTGCCGCCGTGAATCATAGGCAGTATCGTCTTTGGGTCCCTGACGTATAGCGCGCCCACACCCTTTGGTCCGTGAATTTTGTGAGAAGATATACTTAGGAAGTCGCACCCCAAGTCTTCCACATCAATCTTATGACAGCTGAGAGCCTGGACGCAGTCCGTATGAAACAGCGCACCTTTGGCATGGGCGGTTTCCACAAGTTGTTTTACCGGATTAACTACACCGGTTTCATTATTGGTGTGCATAATCGAAACAAGCCCAACGTCACGGTCAATACTCTCCAAAAGTTCCGACACCTTGACACATCCGTCTGCCGTACAACTCACACGCCTGTCCGCGAGCGTAGAATACCACCAGGTATGTGCCTCCAGAACAGAGTCGTGCTCAACTTCGGAAACCAAGACTGTCTTATTTGCGTCAGCAAGGTACGCAGCAGTCCCGGCAAAAACCTGGTTGTTTGCCTCTGTCCCGCCTGATGTAAAAATAATCTGTTCCGGCTTGGCTCCAATTAGGCTGGCTACCTGCTCTCTCGCAATCTCAATAGCTTTTGCGGATTGGTTGCCAAGTGCGTACAAGCTTCCGGCGTTGCCGTAATACTCCGTAAGGTACGGCATCATAGCCTGCAAAACCCGGGAGTCCATTTTAGTTGTCGCCGCGTTGTCAAGATAAATCAAGCATTATCAACCTCCTTATTCTCTGACGGGAGCGGATTCCTCTGCCGCCAATCCTCCGTCTGCCAGGATCGGTATTCCTCGTTGTTGCGTAAAAACTGTAGCTGTCGATGAATCTCTTTTCTTACAAAGGCAGCATTACCCAAACCAAATGAATTTTCTGTGGAAATCAGGATCTTCTCTGTGACTGGGCGAAAGTGATCCGGATCATTGACATCAATGGTATTAATCCAAAATTTCTTGTGACAAACGACACACTCACATAAAATCCTGCCGTTGGCAATGCGTCTCGAAAACGATAATTCAAAATGCCTCCCGCGAAGAAGATGATTGAGATATATCATAAAATAACTTGGCTGACCAGTCTTGGGTTTATAAAAGAAGATAATAATAACCGGCGAGAGCAGAATCAATATTGCCGCCAGAATCGAAACTACAATAACCACGAATATACCCTCCCCCTTGCCGTGCGTAGTTTGTGTATATTTATTATATCATTTGTCACAATTTAACGCAAGACATTCACACTGAAAATTCCGGGTCATATTCATTTCCTCAATTTCCAAAGTAAACGCAACACCCGGCATTTGATATGTTGCGT